>CANISA010000069.1 GCA_947470005.1 Legionellaceae bacterium
TGATGCAAATTTTCTTCACTGGCTTTTTCATGGGAAGAATTGTTCTGATCATAATAAAGCGCTGGTGATTAAAACTATATTTAAGTTACTCCATGAGAAGACATCTAAACACGATATAAAAAAAATGCTGAGAGAGGCCAATGTGATTGGATATACGCCAATCACATGGCTTGAACATTATGATAATCAAGAAACCATTAAATTCTTACAGGAAATTTATAAATGAGTGCAGATTCAGCTTCAGATATTGTTCTGGTAGAACCAAGTCCACCGGTTACGATGAGCGGCAGCACGATCGAGTCAAAGTGAACGTTTAACGTTATTTTGGCGTACAACCCAACAAAAACAAGAAATCAACAAACAAAATACAGTTATTGTTGACACATAAAGGCGACCATGTTATGATGGAGTTCAAATCACACGATCTGGTTTTTTTATCAAAACTGGATTTAAAACTTGAAATAAAAGCCATCGAAAAGGATGATGAGCTCAAAAAAAAGCCATATTGGATATTGTGTATTACAGCTGAAAACAATGAGTATAAAGAAACAGGTGCTCTGTATGGAGCAAGAGGAGAAATAAGAAAATTTTATCAACTCAACTCATTGGTTGATTTTTGCAAAAATTATATTGATAACTGCATGGAAGTAAAAATAGTTTTCAGTTGAGATGCGAACGAAGTGGACATTTTTAATGATCGCAATCGATCCAACTTATTCAGGAAGAAGCAGCAAGGAAGCAACCGCTTAACGATAAAGGGATTTGTTTCGTTAAGCACCAGTCTGATGTAGGCTGCGTCTAGACCCAGCATCGTGGATAAAACCACGGGAATTCCGGAAGAGCCATAAATAGTAGCTTATAGTTGGCCAGCAGTGGCATATGTTATGGATAGGCACGTATTTTATACGTATTTAATTTCTGGAGTATTCAGGTTATTGTTAGCTGATAATATTTCAACTAAAAATGGATGATGATGAAATCAATTTGTGTTTTCTTAGGAGCAAACGTTGGCAACAATACGTTGTTTTCTGAGTCAGTTATTCTCTTGGGTCATGAAATAGCGGAGAGAGGAGCTAGATTAGTTTATGGTGGTTCCAGTCTGGGGATGATGGGGCTTCTGGCAACGACCGTTAAAGAAAGAGGTGGGGCAGTTGTTGGCGTGATCACAAGGCATTTGCTTGAACAGGAAAAGCCTTTGGAGGGACTTGATGAGCTGCATCTCGTTGACACGTTACAAGAAAGAAAAAATCGCATGGAGCAGGAGTCTGATCTGTTTGTTGTTATGCCCGGAGGGCTAGGTACGCTAGAGGAGGCCTTCGAAATCTGGAACGCAATCAAGATTGGTGTGGTAAAAAAACCGATTGGGTTCTTAAATACAGACGGTTATTTTGACAAATTATTTTCTTTTATAACGGACTGCAAAGATAGTTGCTTTATTTCAGAGGATAATCTTAGTATTCCTAAAATAAGCTCAGATGTTAAATTATTATTAAAATCGTTAGACCAATAGAGTTATGGTGTATCTCCCCAGGTACGTTATGGTTTAAATGAATTTTTTTAAATAGCAGCAAGGAAGCCGCGTCCATGGATGGGATTAATTTAGAAAAACACCACGCTTTAATGAGTAGTTCTGGTGTTAGTGATATATGCAGTCCCTTGTTGAGTTTAATAGGGATAACTTATTTTAACTACATAAAAATATACAACAATGATTGTTCTCGTGAGCTATTAACAAACAATCCTGATTGGATAAAACACTTTTATAAACATGCGTTATACAATTCGCTGGGCGCTATTGATATAGAGCACTTGTTGCCAAAAGGATATTTTCTCTGGTCTGAGCTTGATGTCAAAGACTCCATTTACATTCAAGGAAGAGATTTTTTTAATATTGACCATGGCATTAGCTTTGTCGTAAAAAGAAGCGATGTAACGTATTTATATATTTTTGCCTCGGATAAAGAAAACCACCAAATCAACAATTTTTATGTTGAAAACATCGATCTCCTTCAGCGATTCATTCAGTATTTTACTGATCATGGGCAATCGCTTATAAAAGAAGCGTGCAAACACAAAATATTTCTACCCGCCCATCAGGAAATTGATGCGACACGCGTAAATAACACAACAATAACTGACGAAATAAGGCTAGAGTTTTTGATGCGAGCAAAAGTAAATAGATACTTTCTATTAAATGAGTCTGATCATTTGTTTTTAACACGAAAACAAGCAGAATGTTCGAGGCTTCTCTCGCGTGGATACACGTCAAAACAAATAGCAAAAAACATGGATATTTCTTATCGAACAGTAGAAGGATATGTGCTTGATATAAAGTCTAAACTACAAGAGTCATCAGGTATAAATTTAACGCGGTCACAAGTGATGCAGATACTCCGCCACTCAAATATTCACTGACATAGCGACGTGATTCAACTCATTCAGGAAGAAGCAACAAGGAAGAAACCGCTTAACGATAAAAGGATTTGTTTCGTTAAGCACCAACCCACAACAGGAGGAAAACATGGAAGAGCAACAGCGAGTCTTAGCCTATGCCTTGGCAAAGCAGATAGATAATGAAGAGCTGGGGAGTATTACCGGAGGGCGAGGGGCAGGGGGACTGATGTGTTCGAGCGAAACACTCAAGGCCTCTGGCATCACGATGCGCACCCTAGATGCAGGGATTGACGTGCATGTTGATTGGTAATGTAAACATTAAGAAATGGAGTTCAATATGGAGAATAGACAAGAGCGAGTCCTAGCATACACGTTAGCAACGGTGCTCGATCAGAAAGCGCTGGATGAGGTTTTTGGTGGTTCTGGGGGAAAGGGGGCTCAACAAGTTTGTGTTCAAATCACGGGTGAAATTCGCAATCCTGACACCATTGTCGATCGTTAGTACGGAGCCCGTAAGTTAATCATTAAGAAATGCTGGGCTCAGTGGATGCTGAGCCCTTATGAACGACCCCATGGAAAAAGGAGAAAAGCATGAAGTTTTTAATTCCAACTGAGCCGGATGATACGCATGCCATCTTGGTAAAACTCGCCCTGGAACACATGGAGCATCAGGTCACGCTGATGTTTACTGCGGACCAACCCACGCGTTTGAAACATTCGGTGTACATCGACACAGAGCGCTATCGGTGGCAAAGTGAAGACCGGTACGAGACAGTGGTTGAGAATGATTACGATGTTGTGTGGTGGCGGCGAGCCCGTAAGCCTTATTTGCCGAAAGAGCTCACTCATCCGGATGATTATACGTTTGTGGCACGCGAAAATACGTTGTTCTATGAATCCTTTACACACACATTAGCGCCTAATGCGTGGTGGATTAATACGAAAGAGTCAGCGAATCGTGCAAACTTTAAATTGCTGCAACTGAACATTGCTCGTGAATGTGGGATGACCATTCCAACGACCCTGTGTTCGAATGATCCAAAAGAAATTCGTTATTTCCTGTTAAATCATGAGGCTGACGGGGTTATTTACAAGCCATTGTGTTCTAATTTCTGGTTTGAAAAAGATCGCATTAAAATTGCGTATACCTCCCGTGTTGCTTTTTTAGATTTGCCGACGAACCAATCTCTTCAACGTGCACCAGGTATTTTTCAAAAAGAAATCAAGAAGAAATATGAGCTGCGGATCACATGCTTTGGTGATCACCTGGTTGCTGCTAAACTGGATTCGCAAGTACACGCCGATGGCCAAGTTGATTGGCGCGCGATTCGAAAGGGAACACTTTTAGTGGAGCCCTATGTGTTGCCGTGTGCGCTTGAAAATAAAATCCGAGCCTTCATGCATCGACTGGGAATCGTCTTTGGATCGTTTGATTTTATTGTTACTCCCGATGATGAATATATTTTTCTGGAGGTGAACGAACAGGGGCAGTTTTTGTGGATTGAGGAATATAATCCTTCGTTTAATATGTTGGATTTATTTGTTCATTTTCTCGTGAATCAATCGGTGAGTCAAACGAGTGGAGCAGCGAGTCCAGATCATACCATTGAGCAATATAGACAAGGGATTGAGCCTATTTTCAATGAAAACAGGAGGCGTCACGTGGATTTAAACCAGGCACCTATGCCTAAAATAACGAATCAAGGATGATCGCCATGACGTTACGCGTTTTTTTATTTAGTTTAATCGCTGTTGTGCACGCTCATGCAGCCAATATTGTTGATGTGTATGGCGTGAGCCCAGAAGAATCAACGCGCTTGCTACAAAAGTACGCGAAAAAAATGGCTGACATTATGGTGCCATTGAATCAAGAGGGCATGAAACTTAAGCCTGGAGACACATACCCTCAGCGCGTGGAAAATCTTGTAAAAAAACGCGCTGAACTTCTTCTGGAGGTCAAGAAAAAGGAAGGTTTTTCTTATGTTGATATCGATGAGATTCTCTATCCAGGAAACAATAACCACTACATTACGATGGATGTGGTTAAAAACAGCGAAAAAGAAAGACTTCGGTTTATTAATAAAGAAACGCCCAAAATAGCCTATCCAAAAACGCACGACATCATGGACAAGATGGATGAATACGTCAATCTTGTTTTTCATCTCATTCAGACCGAAAAAACGGATGGATATGACACAAAGTGCCCGGTGTATCATTGTGTGTATTCATTTAATCATCCACAGTTAAAGGCATACTTGCCCTTGTTTAATGAAGCCGCTGTCCGACAGAAGAAATTCATTATAGACACATTAAATCATGACCCGAATCCAGCAAGACGCGCATCAGCGGCTTTTTTAGTGGGGCACTTTAAAGATCCACGTGACATTATTTCAACCCTCTTACCCCATGTTAACGATCCTGACGAAGGCGTTCGAAACAATGCTATTCGTGTGATCGGAGGGACGCTGATTGAAGCAAAGATAACCGATATTGATGCCACGCCTTTTCTAGAATTGCTTGGTTCGCCATCGGTGACAGACCGAAATAAATCGCTCTACGTCTTGCTCGCCGTTTCTCAGTCCCCTGTGGGCAGAAAACTGTTGATTCAGCAGGGCGGCGATCGCTTGCTCGCTATTCTTCAATTAAAACAGCCAAATAATCATGACATTGCTTATCTTATTTTAAAGCAATTGAGCGGGCGAGATCTGGGGGAACATAACATCAGTGCTTGGCGAGCTTGGTTTAAGGAAGCGCAAACGACGGTTGCTTAACCCTCTAAGCGAAATCATCACTCTGGGTCAGCATGGGAAGTAAACATCATGAGCCAAATCTCGTTATTTCGGCCAGAGGCGATCGCGCACGCGAAACATAAACAATATGGCGCGGCCTTTATTAATACCCCAGTGCACTACACGGTGATCACCCTGGGCTGCGGCGTGTTTGTCTTGTGTCTGATTTTATTTGTGATGTTTGCTGAGTTTGCGGAGAAATGCATCGTGACCGGCTACGTTAACTCCACGCGAGGCATTGCTCATGCTTATCCCTCGCGGCAAGGCGTGATTGTTAAATGCCATGTGGCGCAAGGCGATCACGTTAAGCGAGGAGACCCTTTGTTTCTCATAGATACGTCCTATGATGGCTTAGGCACGTCTCATTCAAGGGATATGTTTGTCCCGCTTCAAAAAAGAAAAGGGGCTCTGGATCGCGATCTTGCGTATAAACGGCAGCACCTTCAGGCGTTAAAACCGTTATTGCGTAAAAAATACATCTCATCCACTGATTATCATGTGAAACACGATGAAATTTTAGTGCTAGAAAATCAGAAAAACTTGTTGGAGATGGAGCTCATTCGGTACAAGCAATCACGCGCTTATGTCGTCCGCGCTCCCATTGATGGATTGGTTTCGGCTGTGATGACCCATGTGGGGCAACACACTCAACTCGCGAAGCCTTTGCTCAGCATCTTGCCACTCCATGCGGCGCTGATTGTGGAATTATACATTCCCGTGGCTAAATCTGGTTTTCTAAATCCACACGACGCGATTACGATCCATTACGATGCTTACCCCTATCAGCGATTTGGTGCTGCGAAAGGTATTATTCAAACCATCAGTCAGACGATTTTAACCGATGCAGAAGAAGATAAGCCTATTCGTGTGAGGCAGCCTTATTATAAAGTCACCGCAACCCTCGATAAGCACGAGGTGATGGTGTACGGCAAGCCGCGTCAGATCCAACAGGGGATGACGCTTTCAGCCGTTATCATTGGGTCAAAAAAGAAACTGTGGCAATGGATTTTAGATCCTCTCTACAGTTATTCAGGGAAGCTCTTGGCATGACATCCACTCAGTTCCAATTATTGTTTAAAGCTCGCACGTCTTTACCTGTGATTTTACAAGATGAAATCGCTGAATGCGGTCACGCGTGCGTGGCCATGATTAGTCATTACTGGGGCCATAAACTCGATTTGCACGCGATAAGAAAGCGGCATAAACCCTCGGCTCATGGAGTGACCCTGCGCGAAATCAATCGAATGTTTGAAGGGATTGGCCTTCAGACGCGTGCATTACGTGTCCCCTTAAGCGAGCTACACCTGATCAAAGGCCCGGCGGTTTTGCATTGGAACATGAATCATTTTGTTGTGCTGAAGCAGGTGAAAAGAACGCATATCATCATTCACGATCCGGCAATGGGTGTCCGGCATTGCAGCATGGATGAGGTCTCACGGTCCTTCACGGGTGTTGTGTTGGACGTTGAGAAAACGGATGATTTTAAGCCATTAAACGCGCAGGTCAAACTGAGTCTAGCTGATTTAATTAAAACAATGACTGGAGCAAAGCCCTTCATAGCACTCCTGCTGGTACTCTCCTTATCCATTGAACTGTTAAATTTGCTAAGCCCGCTGTTCATGCAATACGTCACGGATCACGTGATTGGTTCAAGCGATCGATCTAATTTGACGCTCCTCGCTTTAGGTTTTGTGATTTTAATTTTTATTTTGGCGTTTACCGAAACCATTCGCAGCAACATGGTGCTTTATTTAACGTCGCACTTAACCGAAAAATTTTCATCCCATGTCGTAAAACACCTCTTTAGACTGCCCTTGGATTTTTTTAAAACACGTAACAAAGGTGATATCCAGTCGAAGGTTCAATCCATCGAGCACATCCAGCGGAAAGTGGGCACGGACTTCATCAACACGGTGCTCGATGGGTTGATGGTCACACTTAACCTGGTGGTGATGTTTATTTATAGTCGGGCGTTGACAAGCATTGTTCTGGCGGCGTTGCTGCTTTTCATCATCACGCGATACCTCTCTTATCAAGCACTTCAGAAGCAGACGGCATCATCTATCCATCTGCACGCGAAAACAGCCTCTATTTTTTTAGAATCGCTTCAAGCCATCACACCGATTAAGTCGTTTTTAAAAGAGGGCATTCGATTTAATACGTGGCGAAATTTCACCATAGACTCATTGAATGCGGATATTCGGATCGCAAGAATCCAGACTATGGTTCACGTCACGAACCAATTGCTGTTCAGCCTCGAACACATGGCCGTCATTTACGTGGGTGCCACCCTGGTTTTAGCGAATCAACTGTCGGTTGGGATGTTGTTTGCATTTTTGGCTTACCGACAACTATTGGTTAATAAATCATCATCTCTGATTCAGCATCTTGTTGATTATAAGCTTATTTCTATTCAATTGAATCGACTAAGCGATATCTTATTTCAGGAGCCGGAAGTCATTCAAGCGGGTGCTGGTCGAA
>CANISA010000070.1 GCA_947470005.1 Legionellaceae bacterium
CGGGTGTAGTGGATCTCAGGATTCCCTGATCCATCTTTTTCAATGGGCAGCTCTTTCCATTGGCAGCCCATGTATAACAGCCTCAGAACATAGCCAAACGACTTAAACAATGATATCTTCGGCGCAGGCCCTCGTCTGCCGGTGGTTAAGTGCGGCAAGACAAATTCCTCAAACTGACTGACAGTCAATGACACCGGTATCCCTTGTCTGTATTGACCCATGACTATTTTGACCTCGCAAAAAATAGAATTTTAATCTATTTGATTGCGATCGACTAACACGAATACCAGCATAGCTTCCAGACAAATTCACTTGGAGAAATAAACCCACGACCAGTTGTGGGCGTAACTTTTTTCATTCACCGATTTTTGCTGAGATCCGCTGCTTTTTTGCCGATCAATTTAGGGCTCAGACAATACTTGTTAAGGTTTAAAATAATGTTATAGTGGTTCATGAATGGCCCATAATCTATAGGCCTATTATTCATAGGAAGATGGACAAAGTGAATTTTATTTCTCGTTCAGGCACAATGTTGCTGGGTAAACTAAAATATACACGGAAGCTCACTATTTTTATCGTGTTGATAACCTTGGTGATGTCAGCTTTGATTTTACAATTTGCCCATATAGGGCTCACTAGTATAAATTTTTCAAAAAAAGAAATTACTGGTGTCCACTATATCCAACCCCTGATAAAGATTACCCAAAACGCAGAAAATCTAAGAAGCATTGAGCTCAATTATTTATTGGGTGACAATACACTGGCTGATAAATTATCTGCTGCACGTTTGAAAATGCAGGAAGCAATTGATGTAATGACCATAACTGACGAGCGCCTTGGGGGCATATTGGGAAGCACTGCCAGCTGGGGAGACGTCAAGAGTGAGTGGAAACAGATAGAGGAAGGAAATCTCATTGATCCAACAAAATCAAATTTTGATAATATCACCATGCTCATAGGAAGTGTGCGGAGTCTGATTGGCCTCGCATGCGACAATTCGAATATAACATTAGACCCTGATATGTTACCTTACTATTTAGGTGATACCTTTTGCAATAAACTCCCGGACTTCGTTGAAGAAGTTGCATTGATACAAGATATCAGTGACAAAACATTTAAAACCCAATCACTTTCACCACAAGATCGAAAGCTTCTGGTCATTAATTCTACTTTACTGAACACTTTTAACAAAGTAAGGATAAAAATTAATTTAGACAAAATTTCAACTGAAATGCAAAAAATAACCCATGAACCCTCTGAGTTTGTTCCGTTGAGCAACAGCCTGGTATCACAAACAAATGATCTTGTGGATACATTGGATAGTACCGTTCTTTCCAATCTACCGGGCACCAAGCCAACGGGATTTAATAGCCAATATTCCAATCTGTCCACCCTTGCCTATGATCTGCAGAGTAAAGCAGGTTCGACGCTTAACGATGTGTTACAAACACACGTGAATAATAGTCTTATTTCATATTATGTTTTATTGTTTTTGTCAATTGGCTTATCTATTATTGTGCCATTGTTTACTTATCGTTCAATTACCAAACCGCTGAATCAGGCCATTGACATCGCTGCAAGGATTGCCGGAGGCGAGCGTGATATTGAGATTACCATCAATACCCGGAATGGAACCGGAAAATTGTTGGACATATTAAAAACCATGTTGCAAGCCATTAAAGATAATGAGGAGAAGATTAAGTTAAGTGAGGCGCGATCCAAACAGTTACTGGACAGCATGATCTCGACTACGAAAAGCTATGGAGAATACAGCAGTAAAGTTGCCGCCGGGGATTTACGAGAGCGTCTTAAGGTGGACAAAGAAGACATCATGGGGCAATTGGGGCAGGATTTAAATGCCATGACGGATAGCCTGGCAAAGATTACCCGGAAAATAGCCACGTCAACGGACAGCATGATGTCCATGACGGACAAAGTTAAATCCTTTGTGGGTGAGCAAAATACGGGTGTTTCGGATCAAGCCGCTGCCATCAATGAAATCACCTCCTCGCTGGAAGAGATTGATAAAAGTTCAAAACAAACCATGTCAAAATCACAAGCATTGAAAGAAGAAACTAAGGCAACGCGTGAGCAGGGACAATTGGGAACCGAGGCGGTCAAGCAAAGTATCGAAGGCATGGTGAGTCTGCGGGAAAAAGTTCAAATCATCGCACAGACTATTATGGATTTGAATGGTCATACTCAGCAAATAGGTGAGATCACGACCCTGGTTAATCGATTGGCACAGCAATCAAAAATGTTGGCACTGAATGCCTCCATTGAAGCGGCAAAAGCGGGTGAAGCAGGAAAAGGGTTTGCTGTGGTTGCGACGGAAGTCAAGAATTTGGCAGAGCAATCAGAAAATGCAACCTCACAAGTCCAAAAAATATTGGAAGATATTCGCGTGACAACAGATCGCGCAGTATTAGATGCCGAAGAAGGGACAAAAACGGTGGATGTTGGTAGTGCGTTAATAGAAAAAACAGGTACTGTCATCGCTCAATTAAGTGAAATGATCGATAAAGCGTCTATATCCAGTCAGCAAATAGAAGCTGCAATACGTCAAGAAAACGTTGGGATTGAGCAGATCGCCTCGGCCATGGGTGAAATTAATAAAGTCACCATTTCTATTGTACATGGTATTAACGAAATTACCGAAGCCACCAGCCAGGTAGCAGAGCTCGCTGCCAGTATTAATGCCGAGGTAAACATCTATAAAACGTAAGGATTGCGGCCATCATGGATGAAGCACTGACAAAACAGTTATTTGCCACCTTTAAACAAGAGATTGAAGCGCAGTTAACCAGAATAACTGAAAACTTGCTCGCATTGGAAAAAGGCGGGCAGACCGCTAAACCTGTTGACACCATGATTGATGAAATAGCGCTTCATGGTCGCAACGCTAAAGTTTCAGCGCATGCCCTGGGTCTTATGGATGTGATGAAACTGGCGGCAGAAATAGAATCCGTATACACCGCTATTCTCAAAAAAGAAAAAACAATCACGCCAGAGATTATAAAATCAACGGCACAATCTGTTGCTGACATACGTGCTGTAATTCTCATGATACCAGGGCTTTCGGCTCCTGCAGCTCCCGCCAGTCCGCAATTGGTACAACAACAAGAGGAGCCCGCTTCCCAGTCAACACAGCCTGTTGAGACGGATTTTTCCAGGCAAGTATTGGAAACCTTTGCATCCGAGCTGGATGAAAAATTATTATTAATTACAGATGGTTTGCTTGCTCTTGAAAAAGGTTTGGGGGAAGACGAGTTCGCAAAAACAACGAAAGAAATATTCAGGGCCGCACATAATATCAAGGGTTCAGGACGTGGTGTCGGCGCCCTTGATGTTGGCGAAATAGCGCACCATGTTGAAAATCTGTTTTCAACCATCCAAAAAAAATCGATTCCTGTTACTCCCGAAATTATGAACATTTGTTTACAGGCTGTTGATGCGATGCGCGAAGCAATGCAGAGTTTTACGTCCAATAAACCGTTAAGTTTCGACTTGTCATCATTGCTTAATAGTATAGAGACAGGTGTTGCACAACCCATGGAAAAACCCATGGCTGAAATTCAGCACAGTACAATCCCGACCAAGAAGGAACAATATAAGTCTATCCGTGTTTCCATTGCCAACCTTGACCGTGTTTCAGCCTATATGGAAGAAATGCAAATTAATAAAATTGCGATTGATCATCATTATTCAGCCATTCTGAAACTGGATATAAACGCCAGGCAATTGTTACAGACTTGGAAGAAAAATATGTTTGTTTTAAAAAAACAGCTGGATAAACATGACATAGAAGAAGTGCAAAAATTTGATGATGATACCTACATGCCTATGTTAACGATTACAAACAGCATTACCCAAATGAATAAAGACATGACTACTCGCATGAATGAACTGCATTTAATATTTAATGCCTTGCAAGATGAGCTACGTCTGTTGCGGTTGATCCCTGTTTCGACCCTGCTGAATACTATGCCGCGCACGGTACGGGACATTGCCCAGAGTCTTCAAAAACCTGTGGAAGTAGACATTAAAGATAACGATGCCCGAATAGATAGACTCGTCCTGGATGGATTGAAAGATCCAATTGTGCATATTTTACGCAACTCCATTGATCATGGCATAGAGAGTCCAGAATTACGAAAAAAAAATAATAAGTCTCAAGTCGGGCATATCAAAATCAATGTTAGTGAAGAGGGCAATCATGTCTTGTTTACGATAGCCGATGATGGTGCTGGTGTTAATATTGAAAAAGTGAAAGAAAAAGCGCTTGAAGCTAATCTCGTGACGCAAGCTGATCTCAATATGATGAGCGAAGATGAGATTTTAAACTTGTTATTTCTTCCGGGCTTTTCAACAAAGGACGTTGTCACGGATATATCAGGGCGCGGTGTTGGACTGGATGCGGTTAAATTCAATCTGGCCAATTTAAAGGGGGAAGTCAGTATTTCTACCGTGAGCGGTACAGGGACCACCTTTTATTTGCGTGTACCCTTGACACTCTCAACAGAAAGAGGGCTGATTGTCCAGTCTTCAGGCCAATTGCTGGCCATTACAACCCATTCAATCGAACGGGTTATCATCCTGAAAAAAGCAGATATTGTTGACGTAGAAGGCTGCCCGACCATACTATTGGAACAGCATCCTGTTCCTTTGTTTTTATTATCGGATTTACTGCAATTTACAGAAGAACAACAAGCTTTACCTGAATCGTTGTTCATTGTCGTTATAAAAAAAGCCAGACATACCATCGCCCTGCTTATGGATAATATTATTGGTGAACGGGAGATTGTCATCAAGCCTTTACAAGCCCCTCTCTCGAATATTGAATCGGTTGCAGGCGCCACCCTGTCTGGCAGTGGCCAGATTATTCTTGTACTCAATTCGCTTGACATTATTAACATCGCACTAACCATGAGAAAAAAATTATGATTCGAATTTTGATTGTAGATGATTCTAAAATAGAAGCAGCGTTGCTCAAACATATTATTGAGCCAGAGCTGGATATGATTGTCATCGGTATTGCTAACAATGGGCAGGAAGCCATTGATTTAACTGAGCGGCTAAAGCCAGACTTGATTACGATGGATATTCAAATGCCAGTCATGGATGGACTGGAAGCAACACGGATTATCATGTCGCAATACCCAACGCCGATTGTGGTCATTAGTTCAGCTGTCAGTTCTGACTCCATTGAAGGGACTTTTCCTATCCTGGATGCAGGTGCCTTAATGGCCATAGCAAAACCATATAATGTGTTAGCACCATCTTTTGCCGAATCACGTAAATATATTATTGATACCCTGCGCAGTATGGCGGAGGTCAATGTAATCAAGAAGAAGGTATTGAAAAAAGAGGCAAAAAAAATTGAGATCGCCTTGCCACAAGCGAGGGTACATCATTATGAGCTTGTCGCGATTGGCGCATCTATTGGTGGCCCTGCTTCTTTAAAAATAATTTTAGCGGCCTTACCCCTTGATTTTCCAGTGCCAATTGTTATCGTGCAACACATGCGTGATGAATTTATGGATGGTTTTATCAAATGGATTGGTGAAACTACCGCTCGTAATGTTCAATATGCAAGCAATAATGCTGTGCTTGAAAAAGGTATAATCTATGTGGCACCGGCAGGAAAGCAGATGGAGGTTGTCAAGCGAAACGACCAACTGATGTCCAAACTCATGACAAATCCACCCGTCGGGGGATTTTTGCCCGCCATTACCGTTATGCTGCAATCCGTTGCAAAAAATGTAGGTAAAAAAGCCATTGGACTATTATTGACAGGCATGGGCAGTGATGGTGCTGAAGGATTATTGGCATTGAAAAATGCAAAAGGATTGACGCTGGTGCAGGATCCCGATAGCGCCGTGGTATTTGGCATCGGGGGGGTAGCGCTGAAGCTTGGTGCTGTGGATAAAGTGATTGAATTAGACAAAATTGCGGATTATTTAATACAGGCGATACAATAAAATGTACACCAATCAAAAGCTGATATTAATTGTAGATGACAGCGCGACCATGCGCATGTTAACGCGTGAAGCACTCAAATCCGCAGGGTATGTAGTGCTTGAAGTGGACTGTGGTGAAGCCGCGTTAAATCTACTAAAAACAACGCATCCCGATGCTATTTTGCTGGATGTAGAAATGCCTGGTCTCAATGGCTTTGAAACCTGTGCCGAAATCCGCAAAATACCGGAGTATCTTTATACCCCGATTATGATTGTCACCGGGTTAGACGATTATGAATCCGTCAATAAAGCCTTTCTAGCCGGTGCGACCGATTTTACCTCAAAACCAATTAATGCGACTTTGATGGGGCATCGTGTTCGATATATCATAAGGACCAGTACCCACTTTCAATATCTGCAAGCTGCTGAACAAAAGATGCGCGGGTTAAATACAGACCTGGAAGGAAAAGTCCTGGAAGTTGAACAAGCAGCACAAGCAGCAGCACGATTTGTACCCCAAGATTTCTTAAAAATGTTGAACCGTGAAAGTATGTCGAAAATACAGTTGGGGGATTGTGTAGAAAAAATCATGTCGGTATTATTTTTAGATATTCGAGCGTTTACAACACTATCTGAATCCTCAAGTTCCATGGACGTTTTTAAGTTACTCAATACCTTAATGAGTTATTTAGAACCCATCATCATAAAAAATCACGGCTTTATTGATAAATATATTGGTGATGCAGTCATGGCTTTGTTTACGAGCGCTGAGGATGCTGTCCAATCGGGTATTGAAATGTTGAACGCGCTTGCGGAGTTCAATAAAGAACGGTTACAAGTAAAAATGGAACCTGTAGGTATTGGTATTGGTATTAACACGGGAACACTCGTGCTGGGAACTATTGGTTTTGAAGATAGAATGGATTGCACTGTTATTAGTGATGCTGTCAATCTTTCCGCCAGATTAGAAACATCAACCCGCACGTTTGGTGTAGATTTGTTAATTACTGAAAATACCATGGCTCAGATAGAACAACGAGATAACTTTCATTCACGTTCATTGGGGGCAGTCCTGGTTAAAGGAAAAAATATCCCTATAACAATATATGAAATTTACAGTAGTAATTCGGCAGTGGAGCTACAGTTAAAAGATGAATATGCAGCACTCTTTGATGAAGGTATAAAACATTACCACGCCAAAAGATTCCTTGAAGCATCCAGTTGTTTTCGCCAGGTCCTGTCAAAAAATCCGCGTGATTTGCCAGCAGAATACTTTTTACAACAGTGTAAACTCTAGTACTAGGATAAGCCGCGTGTAATCATACATGCAACTGGTAATTGAGTGGCGATAAAATAGTTTCTATTTCCGACAGACACTGTAACGTCATCGCACCATTTGTAACAGCGTCAGGAAACAGAAACGAATCACCGATGTTTCCGGATGCGTTTAAGTCCCTCAAGCGCATTGCAAAATCCGTCGGATTTTCATTGAGTGGCTGTGTCATGAGCCTTGACGTTGTCTATGATTCCAAACAAAATCGAAAGATGATTTTCAATGCCAACATGACACCTAGGGCCTGTTGACATTTGATCCCCCGCCGGCGACGTGCCGCGGTTTATCCGCGGCATCCAGGAGATGCTCGTATCATGAACAGATCTCTTCATATAAATCGCGCCACATTGGATTGAA
>CANISA010000071.1 GCA_947470005.1 Legionellaceae bacterium
CCTGTTTCACGTTGATTTTTTGGCAAGCGATTGTAAGACAACACCGTTTCAGCCACGGAAAGCTTCGCCGCCGATGCCAAATTAAGCCCCTCCGTCACGCGTGCTTTGATGACATAATCTTGATAGGCAGGAATAGCCACTGCAGCTAAGATCCCAATAATAGCCACAACAATCATCAACTCAATAAGGGTAAATCCTTTGTGGACTCTCATGCCTTCCTCTACGAATGCAACATCAATTTGCACATTACGTGATATTTAGGCGCAGGTCAACTGAAGAACTGGGTTATTTTTTTGCTTTTTAAGCAAGCGTCGCGTTGCAATGATGCCTGATACATCGCCACCAATATGCGCTTCACCACGCGCTTTTGCCAATTGGCTTTGTTTTTCTCGCTCAAGGTAGCGTTGTTTTTGCGATGCGGATTGTTGATCGGCACAATGAGGGCAACTGACCCCCTGCTCGTAGGCGATACTCTGTTTATCCTGCTCAGTAATGGGGAAGCGGCAGGCGTGGCATTGATCATAGTGACCTTTTTGTAGCCCATGATTAACAGCCACGCGCTCGTCAAAAACAAAACATTCGCCTTCCCATAGCGATTCGTGTTCAGGCACATCCTCTAAATATTTTAGAATGCCCCCTTCCAAATGGTAAACCTCATCAAACCCAACCTGCTTTAAATAGGCCGTTGATTTTTCACAGCGAATGCCTCCGGTGCAAAACATAGCCACTTTTTTATTTTTTTGCGGATCTAAATGCGCTTTAACAAAGTCGGGGAACTCTCTGAACGTCACCGTTTTTGGGTTAATAGCGCGCTTAAACGTGCCAATTTGGACTTCATAATCATTACGGGTATCGACGACAGTCACATCCTCCGCGGAAATCAATTGGTTCCAATCTTTGGGCTTAACATACGTGCCAACCACTCGCTTTGGATCAATTCCCTCAATACCTAGGGTCACGATTTCTTTTTTTAATTTCACTTTGGTTCGATTAAACGGCATTTCTTCGCACGTTGACTCTTTGTGTGCCATGTTATCGAGAAACGGTTGTGCGTCAAACCAGGCATGCAACGCACTGATCGCATCCGCACTGCCTGCCACCGTCCCATTAATTCCTTCTTTGGCTAATAATAACGTCCCGCGAAGACCATGCTGATTCATAACCTTCAATAAAGGATCTTTCAATTCTTCAAACGCATCCAGTGTAACAAATTTATAAAGTGCGGAGACCACGTAGCGATTCATTGTTCATTTCACCTGAAAATAGTTCAGTTATTGTGAGTTATTTTCACCTGAAATTCAATCAAAATCATGTGACAGTGGGTCTATAGGCACCTATAATTGATTTCTTATCGACCTAACGAAGCGCTACCCATGTCACGAAAAAAACACCTATATGATCTCTTATCCACTCACCTTACCCCCGAGTTATTAACCGTTGATGATGAGTCCAATCAACACAGCCGCCAGGGCCTCGAAACCCATTTCAAGGTGGTTGCGGTCTCCTCTCAATTTGACACGCTCACGCTTATCGCACGCCATCGATTGGTGAATGATTGGGTCGGTCTGGAGTTTAAAACAGGACTGCATGCGTTGAGTTTGCATTTATACACGCCAGAAGAATGGGCCAAGCGCCCTCATTCACCCGCCACCCCCAGCTGTCGTCATGGAAAAGAGTCAATCTGACCACCTGGACGACCCGCCGGTCGCCCCTACACTTAGGCTGGCCTATTTGCTAATATTGGGACAATTTTACCCATGCTAGTTCCTATGTCGACTCCACACACACCCATGATGCAGCAATACCTTCGCATCAAAGCCTCACACCCGGGTCTTTTGCTCCTCTACCGGATGGGTGACTTTTATGAGTTATTTTTTGACGATGCCAAACGTGCCGCTCATTTGTTGGATCTCACCCTGACCCACCGAGGACAATCCGCAGGCACACCCATTCCCATGGCCGGCGTACCCTACCATGCCGTTGAGGGGTATTTAGCACGACTGCTCAAAAAAGGCGAATCGGTCGCCATTTGCGAGCAAATCGGCGAGCCTACCTCAGGCAAAGGCCCTATGGAACGCCAGGTTACGCGAATAATTACCCCCGGCACCGTGACCGATGACGCGCTACTTGATGCCAAACGCGATACGCTCTTACTTGCCCTCTATCAGAAACACGACCAAACAGGCCTTGCTTGGGTTGATTTAAGTGGTGGGCGATTCCATTTGCTTCAGGTGAACAACCAAGCCGCGCTCGACGCAGAACTCACTCGCCTCCAACCCGCCGAAATTTTAGTTCACGCATCGTTTGCAGCAACAACATGCGACAAATCCTACCCACTGCACGTGCGCCCATCTTGGGATTTTGACGCCATTCGTGCACGCGAACGCTTGTGTGCTCAATTTAAAGTGATCGATTTGCACGCCTTTGGCGAGGCTGATTACGCCATCGCTTTTCCTGCAGCAGGTTGTTTATTGGCTTATCTTGAGATGACACAGCGACAAGCGTTGCCCCATTTGACCACCCTTACGCTGGAAAAACACGACGATTATTTACACCTAGATGCCTCAACACAACGCCATCTAGAATTATTTGAAAACAACCGAGGAGGGCGTGAAAACACGTTGATTACCACCCTTGACCACACAGCAACGGCAATGGGAAGCCGTTTATTAAAGCGTTGGCTTAGCCGGCCACTTCGCCACCACGCTAAACTTAATGCTCGCCTGCAAGCCATTGCTGAGTTTCTTGAAAAAAAGCAAATCGAGGGGCTTCATGCCTTACTTAAACAAACCGCTGATGTAGAACGCATTGTATCGCGCATCGCCTTAAAATCAGCACGCCCACGCGATTTGGTGCAGCTCTGCCAAACCCTTGCTCTGTTACCCAGTCTTAATCAAATCTTAATCACCCATGAAACCACGTTAGCTCATGAATTATTAGCGCAGTTGACACCCATGCCAGATGTCCATGATTTATTGGAAAGCGCCCTGGTTGATAGCCCACCGTTATTAATTCGTGATGGCGGCGTGATTGCTGAAGGATTTGATGAAGAGCTTGACGCGTTACGCGCCCTGAATGAAAACGCGACCGACGCACTCGATGCATTGGAGCACGCAGAAAAAAAACGCTCCGGTTTATCGACCTTAAAATTTGGTTTCAACCGCGTGCATGGCTACTACATTGAGTTATCACGTGCACAATCTGCATCAGCGACCATTCCTCTGCATTACCAACGTAAACAAACACTTAAAAACGCAGAGCGCTACACCACGCCTGAACTAAAAACCTTTGAGGACCAGGTATTATCTGCCGAGTCGAAAGCATTGGCGCGCGAAAAATGGCTCTATGACAGCCTGTTGGAGGAGCTTCAAGACGCCATGCCTACCCTCATGCAAATAGCCCTTGGGCTCGCGCAGACGGATGTCTTAATCACGCTTGCCGAACGCGCTCAAACCCTCCATTGGCACGCGCCCTGCTTGATGAACGAGCCGGGCCTGATGATTGACCAAGGGAGACACCCCGTCATCGAGCCCATGATGCAAACGGGGTTTATCGCAAACGACCTTCTCTTGGAGCCCGGTCAACACACCTTGCTCATCACCGGCCCCAACATGGGAGGTAAGTCAACCTACATGCGTCAAACCGCGCTGATTGTCTTGCTGGCGCACATCGGCAGCTACGTCCCCGCCCAGCGCGCACGATTAGGCCCCATTGATCAGATTTTCACACGCATTGGCGCCAGTGACGACCTGGCCTCGGGTCGCTCCACCTTTATGGTTGAAATGATTGAAACGGCTCATATCTTAAGGCAAGCCACATCGCAAAGCCTGGTCCTCATTGATGAAATTGGGCGAGGAACCAGCACGTACGATGGCATGGCGCTGGCCTATGCTTGCTGCGTGCATTTGGCAACCACACTCTCCGCTTACACCCTTTTTTCTACGCACTACTTTGAGC
Organism: Legionellaceae bacterium; assembly: GCA_947470005.1. Taxonomy (GTDB): domain Bacteria; phylum Pseudomonadota; class Gammaproteobacteria; order Legionellales; family Legionellaceae; genus JAGVJT01. The sequence goes on from CANISA010000071.1 coordinate 3,958, forward strand.
TCACCAGCCTCCCTGAAGCATTCTCTTGCATTCGAAACGTACACCTTCAAGCAACCGTCAGCGAAGGCCGGCTTATTTTTCTCTACCGAGTCGAGGAGGGGTGTGCCAATAAAAGCTATGGTTTAGATGTTGCCGCCCTCGCAGGCGTCCCCTCCGCGGTGTTAGCGTCTGCAGCTCAGTATTTAGAACACCTGCAACCAAACCTGCCACCCCCTCCGCTACCGACCGTTTTATGCCCGGCGCCATCGGCCACACTGTGTGAGTTAGCAGCCATCGATCTGGATGCACTCAGCGCACGAGAAGCACTGTTGCTGGTGTACCGCCTACACACGTTGGCCACACGCGAGCTTGCATGAAACACCCCCTGTGCGCACGCTTTTTACTGCGGCTCTTAGGGTTGCCTTTGCTCTTAGGGGCCGCGAAGCTGACACCATTTCAAATTACAGGCGTTCAAGGACCGCTCTTGTTGAATATTCAACATCGTCTCGCTGAACTCGACCAAAACAAACGTTTCAACCAGGCCTCACCGGATACGTTACGCGAGCAAGTCGCGAAGGCCATGTCCCCATACGGTTTTTTTAAACCAGACATAACCATCCAGCCGCCCACCTCATCGAAAGGCCCATGGCGTATTGCAATTAGACCAGGACCCGCGCTACCTATTGATAACCTCACCGTCAGTATCACAGGTGAGGGCCAGAACAACGCAGCAATACAACAAGCACGTCGTACGCTGCCCCTCCATGCGGGCCAGCCATTGAATACCGTGCTCTACGATGAAGCAAAAGCGAACCTCTTCAGCGCGGCCGAATCAGAAGGCTACTTGCATGCAACCTTTGAACAAACGGACGTTCTCATTGACCTCACACACTACCGCGCAACCATCGTTTTATTATTTAACACCGGTCCTCGATCTTATTTTGGCGACATCCAATTTAAGCCCAGTGGGAGCCTCTCACCCGCTTTTCTCCAGCGTTACGTGCCCTTCACCTACGGCCAGCCTTATTCCCCTGAGCAAGTCTCAGCCCTCAACACCAACCTTGCCGCCAGCGGTTATTTTCGCGCCGTCGAAGTAAAACCTGAGGATAAGACAACCACCCCCCATGTCCCACTCGTGGTCAACATTGAACCCATCAATCGTACGAATTACTCGCTAGGTGCCGGCTACGGAACAGACACCGGTCCGCGCGGTCGTGCAGGCCTGCACGTGGTGCCCGTGAACGAATACGGGCACCAATTCAACGCCGTGGCTCAAGGCTCCATCTCTGAAAACGCACTTCAAATGCAGTACGTTATCCCGGGTGCCGATCCCGTTCATGATCACTACAACATCAACGGCGGATTTTCAAATTTAAATTACACCAGTGGATACAGTAACGCCGTCTTGATCTCCTTTGTGCAACAGCATATACGCGAGAACTATCAGCGCAATCTATCGTTGAATGCGCTCCATGAACGGTTTAATTACACGGGTCAATCAAGAACAGAGAAAAACGTGCTGTACCCTAAAGGTAATTTGACCTGGCGGCACGTCACTGATGAACTGTTTTCACCCTCAGGCTACAACGTGACGCTCAATGGTCTGATCGGAAATCGCGCACTCTTATCAGACATCAATCTCGCTGAAGCCTCGATCGATGCAAAAGCTGCTATAACATTAGATCCCCTTCGAACACGCGTCTATCTCCACGCCACCCAGGGGGTCGTAGCCATCAACAACATTTACGACTTACCGCTCTCCTTAGCGTTGCTCTTAGGAGGCGCTGAAAACATGAAAGGGTCTAGTTTTAATTCAATGGGTCCGGGTAAACTATTAACGTACGCTGGAATCGAGCTGCAAAAAGAAACATGGGAACAATGGTATTTGCTCGCCTTCGTTGACGCAGGCGATGTACACCAGCCCCGCCCCTTGGCGTTTCAGTATGACGCAGGCGTTGGCTTGATGTGGCGATCGCCAGTCGGTCCCATCAAAATAGCGCTCGCACAACCAACCAATGCTCACCTTCAACGACTACGCGGACATGGTCCGCGATTAGTCATTAACATGGGGCCCGATCTCTGATGAATGCCGCCTTATCCCTTGTTTGCCGTGTCTTGCTGTGTTTATTCTTGCTCGCCATCTTAATGGACTTTTTGATCGCAACAACACCGGGACTAAACACCCTGATAGTCATCGCCAACGAGCTTTTACCGGGTCAATTAACCACGGAAGGCTTAAGCGGGCGCCTCTTGGATCACGCTTCATTTAAGCGCTTAAGCTACACCGACAAACAGGTGAAATTACTCTTAACGCAAGGAACAATCTCATCGCGAGGGTCCATGGGGACAGACTCGGTTAGTTTTGATGCCGCCAGCATGACCCTGAATGGAATCCCGCTCGGTCAATTAAACGGCACCATCAACAAACAACTCAACGTGAATGCAACACTCCGTTGGCGTGACACCGCATGGAAAATTGACCCGACGCACCTGCTGAAAAGTCCATCAGGAACAATAACCATTCAAGGCGTGTGGCCTGATGTGGCCCTGATCGCCGAAGCACGTCTCTCCTCCCCAGAAAACACGCGCATCAATGCGCACGCAACCCTCCATGCAGATGCCATTGAGGGCGCGCTCACCGTGGATGTTCCATCGATAGACTTTTTCAAAGCATTCAACGACCTCAACGAGCGCGTGCAAGCCCAAGGGCAGTTGCATGCCACACTGACCGTGAAAGGCACGCTACAAAAGCCCGAATTAACCGGTAAGCTCAGCTTAACAAAAGGTCAGCTCACGCTTCCTGATGCAGCACTTACATTAAGCCCCATCGAAGCCACGCTGGAAAGTCAGGACAAACACTGGCAGGCAAACGGCGTCCTCACCCATGGAGCAAAAACATTAACGCTCACCGGCCAAGGAGAATTTGCGCCGTTACTCTCCGGCGCGCTCACGTTACACGGGGAAAACATTGACGTCATCAATACCCCAGAATACGTCATTCAAGCCTCACCGGATCTCACCTTCACGTTCAAGCCTGGTTCGTACGGCTTGACAGGCAAGATAGTCATACCACAGGCAAGCATAAAGCCCATGACATTCAGCGACACCATCAACCTAACCGACGACGCCGTATTTGTAAGCACCGAACACGAGCGCCCCTCGATGAACCTCACAACGAATGTCGACCTCACCATGGGTGAGGCCGTAGCCCTTGACGTAAAAGGGCTGCATGGTTTGTTGAATGGCTCAATCCACCTGACGCAGCAACCCAAACAACCCGTGACTGCCACGGGCGTATTAACGCTGCGCGACGGACGTTACCAGGCCTATGGCCAGCACTTGCTGATCAAAGACAGTGAATTGGTTTTCACAGGACCCAACATAGACAACCCAACCATTCATATTCGCGCGGTGCGGCATGTGGATCAATCCACCGCCGCCAAGACAGGTTCAAGCCAACTGTTTGATTTTAAATCTGAAAACCTACAAAACATCGCCTATGGAAATAATGTTAACGTCGGCATCGACCTCCGTGGCCGTCTTAAAACACCCAAAGTCACGTTATTTTCAACCCCTCCCACCCTGTCACAAGCCGACATTTTATCCATGCTTCTGCTAGGAAAACCGGTCAATCAAGCCAGCAAGTCCGGGGGGCAGCTTTTAGTCTCTGCCATTTCAGCC
>CANISA010000072.1 GCA_947470005.1 Legionellaceae bacterium
CACTTAAACGCACCACTGATCGTGTGGCTTTTGTTGGCGACGGAAAAATCATCAGCGTCGAGCCGATTGAGACACTCATGAAAAATAAACACCCATTGATTGCCGAGTACTTCAGTCAAATTTAACTTATACTGTGCAATACGAATAAGGAGTCTCCGATTGGAATCAAAAAGTAATTACACGATTATCGGACTAGCCGTCTTGATTCTCACGGCAGCCTTGCTGTCTGCAGGGCTTTGGTTGTCCGTTGGGTTTGACCGAAAACAATACGACAATTTCACGGTCTACATGGATGAGCCTGTTTCTGGCCTGAATGAAGAATCACCTGTCAAATATAACGGCGTTAAAGTTGGTTTTGTCAGCGACATTGAATTGAGCCCGTTTGACCCTCAGCGAGTAAAATTAACGCTGAAAATTGAAGAAGGCATGCCCATTACCATGGGCACACGTGCAACACTCATTGCGCAAGGCATCACAGGAACAACCTACCTTGGATTAACCGCAACGTCTCCATCCCTTGTTCCATTAGCAAAGACACCCAACGAGCCTTACCTCGTCATTCCGTACAAACCCTCGTTTTATTTTCTTCTCGAGAAAAACATAAACCGTCTGAGCGAACAGGTGAATCGAATTTTTGACAAAAAAAATACAAAAAATCTAAGCTTGACACTGAGCCATATAGAACAAGTGACCGCCATCATTGCGAATAATAGCAGCCATTTAAATCAAAGTTTTCGCGAACTACCGTTGCTCATGAGCTCGCTTGAGCGCAGTGCCAAAAAATTTAATACCATGGCCGACAACGTATCTGTTGCGGGAACTCAATTCACAACAACCATGAAGGCAGGGAAAAACAGCATCGACCAGATCTCTCAACAAACGATCCCTGCCGCCGTAATCATGCTGCACCGTCTTGACACCATTGCGGCCAACCTTGAAATCGTAAGTCGTCAATTACGCCAAAATCCATCTGTCATTATCCGTGGCAGCGCCCCACCCAAACTTGGTCCTGGAGAATAAACTTGAATATATGTAGGCTATTCACATGGTTAATCGCGCTCGTGGCCCTAAGCGCCTGTGCTCCCATTAAAATACCAGTGACTAATCAATACAAACTTGAGTCATTCAGCACAAAAAAAGAAATCACACGTGCACCGCGTCGCTCGCTATTGATCTCCCAGCCAGAAGCAATGGCTGGGTATCAAACCGAACAAATGCTTTACGTAAAAAAACCGTTCCAACTCGCCTCGTTTGCGGAAAGCGCCTGGATTGGCACACCAGCGAACATGCTTTACCCGCTGCTCATCCAAACGCTACAAAACAGCCAAGCCTTCACAGCCGTGGCATCAAGCCCTTTCGCAGATAACGTCGACTACCGCCTCGATACGCAGTTATTAACCATGCAACAAAATTTCCTAACCAAACCCAGTGAATTCGAGCTGATGATAAAAGTTGTTATCACACGCGTAGCCAACAACCAAGTCCTCGCCTCACGTATCCTCACCGAGCATGTACCCTGCCCCGCAGACACGCCTTACGGCGGGGTTATCGCAGGAAACCAGGCCACAGTCAGAATAACGCAACGCATTAATGATTTCATCATTAGGAAAATACGAGACGATAACATACCCTTCATCCACCCATAGTCAAACCCTGAAAATACTTGTAGAATGGACCGCCATAACGGAGTGGGGACTTACCCCCCCGTCATGCAGGTACAATTGAATTCATATTACTTACACCCAATGTTACTCAAGGAGATTAGGATGCGCGTCAGATCAATGCTAAAATTAGGAGCAGTTGCTGCAAGCGTTTTATTGATTGCTTCATGCTCAAAAACACCCGGTAGTGCTGACCTAGACGGCTCATCTGCACAAGGCTTAGGGAAACTTCAGCATTTTGCAGGGCAACAAGAAGGTGAAATGTACACCACGCAAGCGCCGCATAACCAAGTGTACCGTTTCGCTTATGACGACAGCGCACTCGCGTCTAAATATGTCCCCTCGGTCAATGCCCAAGCGGAATACCTCAAATCGCACCCCGGAGCACGTATCCTGTTAGCAGGAAATACTGACGAGCGCGGCAGCCGTGAATACAACATCGCGTTGGGTGAACACCGTGCAAACACCGTTGCTGAAATCATCCGCATGGCAGGCGTCAGCCGCAACCAGCTTCGTGTGGTCAGTTATGGCAAAGAGCGTCCTGCAAATTTAGGCCATGATGAAGAATCACATGCCCAAAATCGACGGGTTGAGCTCACATTTGAGGCCACTCGATGATTTTAATTCGTCGCGTTTTACTGGCGACGTCGCTCGTCATTCTGTCATGGCCTGCTTTTTCTGAGGCGCCCGTGGTGGATGAGAGTGAAAATTTTGCGCTCTTCGATAAACAACAGGCTGCCAATCGGCAGCCTGTCTATCGTACAGACGATCGCTTGAGCCATCTCGACTCAGAGACAGCCCTTGCGCGTGAAGAAACACCTAACACTCGCAGCACCGGCGACAATGTCGCACTGCTCAACAAAATTCAAGGCTTACAACAAGACGTTCAAGAATTACGCGGTCAATTAGAAGTCCAAACGCATGACATCAACACCTTAAAACAGCAACAAATTGATTTTTATAAAGATTTAGACGCTCGTTTGCGTCACGAAGCCACGCCGATGACACAGCATGCAACACCGCCCCAGCTGAACCTGGATGACTCACCGCCCCCCGGCACCCATACCGCTCCTGCGTCAAACGCTCCAACCGTCATTCAAACCCCTATTCATGCTGCTCGAGCGAATCCTGCTGATGAACAAATCAGTTACCTTGCCGCCTATGAATTAATCAATAACAAACGATTTGATGAGGCATTACCTGCCATGCAATCTTTTGTCACACAATATCCTCAAGGAGGGTATACCGCCAATGCGCAATATTGGATTGGTGAATTATATATGGTGAAGAAAAATTATCCAGAAGCCATTCAGCACTTTGAGCTCGTGCTTCAACAATTTCCATCCTCCAGCAAATCGTCTGCCAGCATGCTAAAAATCGGGTATGCACTGGCTGCCGCAGGAGAGATAAACTCAGCCAAACAACGTCTTCAATCTGTGATTAAGCAATACCCAGATACCCACGCAGCACAGCTTGCCTTAGCTAAATTAGAGTCTATTGGCAGCAAATGAAACCCACCTACCCTTCATTACGTGTGACTGAAATGTTTTACTCGTTACAAGGTGAATCAGTCACCGTGGGTTTACCTACCGTTTTTGTTCGCCTGACCGGCTGTCCCTTGCGCTGCCAATATTGTGATACAGCTTACGCCTTTCATGGCGGCAAGCGATTAAGTCTTGATGACATCATGACTCAAATTCAATCCTTCCAAGGGCACTACGTGTGCGTAACCGGTGGAGAGCCACTCGCCCAACCTGCTTGCATCGAGCTCTTAACGCGTTTATGTGATACAGATTTCGCCGTCTCACTTGAAACCAGCGGCGCACTAGACATCACAGCCGTTGATGCGCGAGTCATGATTGTCATGGATCTTAAAACACCTGATTCAGGTGAATGTGACAAAAATAAGCTTGATAATTTGGCTCACTTGAAGCCAACCGACCAAATAAAATTCGTTCTGTGTAGTCGATTAGATTATGATTGGGCCTGCACGATGATCAACGAACACCAACTTGTCTCTCGGGCGCACATTCTTTTTTCGCCCAGTTTTGGGCAGCTCAACCCCACGACATTGGCCAATTGGATTATCGACGATCGATTACCCGTACGCTTTCAACTGCAGTTGCATAAGCTCTTATGGAATGATGCCCCCGGTCATTAAATTAAAGGAGAAAACCATGACATGGTTCGCCCAAGCCCCTGCTAATATTGCACTGATCAAATACATGGGCAAAGAAAACGAGCAAACAAATTCTCCGGCCAACCCATCATTATCTTACACGCTTCCCCATTTACTGAGTCACGTCACCCTTGATCAACATGAAGGGCCTTGCGATGTATGGGAGCCCCTCGAAGCGCCTGGTTTATTAAACCAACCGTTTTCGGACGCCGCTCAAGCACGATTTCTAAAGCACCTCGCGTTTTTGAAAGAACAGTTTCATTACACCGGTTTTTTTAAAGTAAGATCTGGAAATAATTTTCCCCATGGAACAGGTTTGGCAAGCTCCGCCTCCAGTTTTGCCGCCCTCACACGATGCGCGACAGATGCGTGCGCCGCGTTAACCCAAACAACACCCCCTTCTGTTGACCGGCAAGCACAATTAAGTCGCCAAGGCTCTGGCTCATCTTGCCGCTCATTTTTTGAACCTTGGGCGCTATGGGAAACTGAAACCGCTGTCGCCATTGACCTTCCTTATCCCCACTTACACCATCAAGTGATTCTTATTCATCCCGGGGAAAAAAAAGTTTCCTCAAGCCAGGCGCATCAACGCATCAAAACAAGTCCACACTACACCTTACGCCCTCAGCGAGCTCGCGGCAATTTAAACGCATTACTCCAGGCGCTTCATACGCAACAATGGGAAGAGGCGTATCTAATTTGCTGGCGGGAATTTCAAGACATGCATGCTTTATTTCATCATGCCGAACCATCGTTTACGTACATGACGGACCAAACAAACAACGCGCTAGCGCGTATTCAGCAGCGATGGATACAGACGGGGGATGGTCCTCTGGTCACCATGGATGCCGGGCCCAATATTCATTTGCTTTATCGACCGGATCAAACCGAATTAGCTCTGCAATTTAAACGTGATTTCGTGAGTGATTATGATGTCTTGTGATTTCCAAACCACCACGCATGGTAAATGGATCTTAGCTGGCGAGCACGCCGTCCTTCGAGGGCACCCTGCCCTGGTCTTCCCCTTGCCTAGCCACGCCTTCACGTTGCGCTACCACGCGTCAACATCCTTGCTTCACCTCACCCACGGAGGGCAGCAAAGTGACCACATGGAAAAATTGGTCTGGCGTGTCCTCGACGAGGGATTACAACTCATTCAGACACCATTCGATAAACTAACCGGCCACTTGCATGTGGATAACAACGTGCCTTTAGGTTTAGGCTTGGGCGCATCTGCGGCTCTATGCGTGGCCATTACTCGCTGGTTTCAAGCGCAACATAAACCTTGCCTCGATGTATTTGATTTCGCAAGGAAGCTTGAGCATGTTTTCCATGGCCAAAGCAGTGGGTTAGACATCGCCGGCGCCGCCGCGAGCAGTGGTGGCGTCTATTTTAAACAAGGGATTTCCTCTCCTATACAGGTAAACTGGTCTCCCACGTGGTTCTTATCTTCCTCTGGTGAGATAGGCTTGACATCGCGCTGCATTCACCAGGTGCAAACGCAATGGCACGACAATGAAGCGCGCGCGCGCGCCATTGATCAACAAATGGCAGATAGCGTGCATCAAGCACACCAAGCGCTGAATGATGAGTCCATACAACGTCTAGCGCACGCCATCAACCAAGCCGCTGATTGCTTTCAACAATGGGGATTAATTACGGACACGTTGGCGTCACAGATGCATGCTTTGCGCCAAGCAGGAGCCATTGCGGTCAAGCCCACCGGCTCCGGTGGAGGGGGCCATCTCATTAGTTTATGGAATAGTCCGCCACCGTCCATGCCCATCACGTTGACTCCGATTTAAGAGATACGCCCTAATCAACAAACTGGTAATACACTTCGCCTTGCTTCACCATACCCAAATCATACCGAGCACGCTCCTCAAGGGCCTGCTCGCCTGATTTCAACTCAGCGATGTCGGCCTCGATGGCCTGATTACGAGCCACTAATTTTTTATTTTCATCGGTTTGATCGTCTAGTTTTTTATCAAGACGAATCCATTGTAATAAACTATCTTCCCCTAACCATAATTTGTACTGCAGACCAACCAACGTCAACACTAAACAAACAACAATGAGCCGCATAACAACACCCTCCACCTACAATACAACCAATTCTTCCGCATCCAATTCATCAAGGTATCGGTGGTAAGACAGAATTTTTTTCTGCCGAAGAGCAAACAATGGATGATTCGGCACATACGCATAAATGTACGTTTCATTCCCCAAAAAACACTGCGAAGAAACCAACCCGTCGAGCCAATCCGACCAAGCGTGTACAGCATCCGTTGACGGCCAGAGACCAGGAATCTTTTCACCGCGAGCCAATACACCAAGCAACGCCTCAGATGCACCATTCCCTCGAGCAAACGCACAGGACAATTTGATGTCCTCTTCACGTTTAAGAATCAATACACTCGTGCTAGCATCCTCATCGAGCATTAAAAAGCTGCCCGATTTTTCAATGAGATAATATTCAATTATACCTTTTTTTTCTCGCAGCTCACTGAAAAACACTGCAAATTTTTTATCATATAAGCAATTAGGTAACTCAACCGGCAGAAGGCGAGCAACCCGCTCTGACATCCCTAAAAAATAGCCTTGTTGAAGCGCATCAATGTTTCGTTTGATAAGAGACGCCACATGCTCCTCATTTTTATTAATATAACAATCAATCAGGCCTTCATGTAATGCTTGGATCGCACGTACTTCATCCCCTAGCCCAATCAACAAGATTTTTTTAATATTACTGTTTTCAATGCGACGACAAAATTCTAGCCCGTCCATTCCTCGTGCAGCAAGGTCCACCACAAGGACCGATATCTCGGAAAATCGGTATGGATTGTACACTTCAGCATGGAGAGCGGCTAAACCTGCGTGAACGGTTTGATTTAAAAGATTTTTTGCTTCGGTGTATTCACTCATGCAATGTCGTCTAAATGAGCCTAACTCGCAACGATAATTACTAATAAAATTCAATGCCTCGATTGGCGCATCAAATAATCGATAAGCAAGACACTCATCCAACTGCAACACCACATTCAACAAAAAATCATTACCATCATCAAGAAACAAGACCATGCTCGGAAAATAGCAGGTCGGAATTGAATAATGTTGCATGGCTCCCCCTGAGCATTAGCTGTGTAATTCGGTCAAATCCTTGTCACCTAGTGTGCCGCACTCCATCCTAAAAAGAGAGGCAACCATCAATTAGATAACATGATTTTGTGTGATATTCAAGCAATGGGCAAGACGGGCATCATTAAATCGTTCCCCCATCAAAGAGCCTAACTCTGAATTCATTCGAGTGAGCACGCCCAAATGACCTAAATCTTGTTCTGATACGCCTTCGCCCACGCCTTCTACAATAACCATTCCAATCGATGTAGCTACCCCTTGCGCTTGGATTTCTGCATTAAAAGCGCGTTGAACTTATCGTGCCATACGTCCGGCATAAGCTTGTTCTTCAATAATCATAAACCGATAGGCGCCATCTTTATCTGTTGCTCCAATCCAACCATGGCGTCACATGCAACCGGTCCCTCTCTTCGCCAAATTGTCTATCAAACGCTGTTTGCTGTAAGAAAACAAGCAAATCAATAGGGCCTGTTGACATTTGATCCCCCGCCGGCGACGTGCCGCGGTTTATCCGCGGCATCCAGGAGATGCTCGTATCATGAACAGATCTCTTCATATAAATCGCGCCACATTGGATTGAATTCTTCGATTAAATTTAGCTTCCATTGTC
>CANISA010000073.1 GCA_947470005.1 Legionellaceae bacterium
AAGAATCGATGGGGTTGAGGCTTAAAAGCATAAATCTTGTCACCCTCATTCCTAAATTTAGTTTTATTTTTTATTTCCCCTCGATCCCCAATGAGTTTAATTAACTCAAATAATTTTATCTGCTCTTTATCACTCAAAGACTCTAAATAATCCAACGAAATACTTTTTCCCTTTTCATCGAAATACCATTCAATGGTATATTTGACTCCGTCAAAGGCAATATATTCTTTATGTTGTTTCTCTCGCTTCATAATACAAGTGTACCACTATACCGGTGCGTTTTCAAGGTGATGAGTGCTTACGACGAGCAATCAAAAATAACAGATGCTGATTGACATGCCATCATGGAGCAACCGGGATCATCTGAACCACCTGATAATAATAGCGACGAATAGGTGTTTTTCGTCCCTGACTAACCGACCAAAATGATTGCACGGGTGAGCGCTCAATCACCTGCTGTTTGATCGATGGATTATCAAAATGACGCGGATTATCTGAGATCAGAAGCAACGTCTGTCCAGCAAGATCAGTGCTATTTGACCAATACCGATACATTAAACTTTCTCCACCAAACACGTGACTTCCTCGAACTGAATACGTCTCTTGAATATCGCCTTCTGCAAGCAACTTTGCTTGATAAAACGCAAGCTCGCTGCTGATATAATATCGATCCAAGGGAATAATAATGGGTTTAGACTGGGTTTCTAGCTCAACCTGTTTTGCCACAGCATGAACGTGTCGAGTAAAGTCCTCCCAAGCAATGAATTTAGTCAAGAGTGTCTGGTGTGCTTTTTCAGGAACACCAAAGATAATACTCAGCATCATGCCGCTGTAACACACGAGCAAGAGCGTGCCTGTGAGCAGCCAACCTTTCCGCCGAACAGCGCAGACCTTTGATTTTGGAGCACGGTGGATGAGGCTAGCAAGCCATGGAATCACAGCCAGAAGCCCAGGTCCAATCCAATTAAATTTAATAGGATGAGTCAAACTAAACACAGCAAAAAAAATCAGCGGAACAATGGTAAATACCTGTAAAAAACGTTTTGTTTCCAGGTTTACCCCTTCTTTTTTAACGTCTTTTTTTCTAAATAACCGGACAAAACCGGCCGTACCCAACGGCGTTAAAAAAAACAGGAATAGCCCCAGGAGCTCATGAAATGAAAATGAAAGTGGTTCGTGAATTCGGCGTGAGCCTTGAAACACAAACGAAGCCCACTCATGCGTCGCATTCCAATAAATCACCGGGGTAAACAACAGCGCCGCAATCAAGACCGCAACATAAGGCTCAAAACGACTTAACCATTGACGTGCACTCGGAACAACACACACATAGAGAAGTGTCGCCGGCCCCAGTAACACGATGGTGTATTTTGATAACAATCCCAAGCCTAGCCAGACGCCCGCTAAAAACCAATAACGCGACTCGCGCATGACCAACGCGCGATATAAACAATAAAGCGCTGCGGACCAACACACCAAAAGCGGTTGATCAGGCGTAATAACCAACGATTGAACAAAGAAAAAAGGCAGAATAGCGAGAAGAAAAACAGCGTACTTTCCCGCGCCCCGTGTGATAAGGTTTGTCAATTTAAAGCTAAAGCATACGGTCAACAACCAACAAAGCATGGAGGTTATCCGCACACCAAATTCATGAGTCCCCGACAAGTAGGTCGACGCCCGAATGAGCATCGCAACCATGGGCGGATGATCGACATAACCAAAGTCCAAATGCTGAGCGTAACTCCAGTAGTAGGCTTCTTCAACCAATAAATCACTGGAGCCTAAGCAAATAAAGCGTATCAGGAGTGAAAGTCCAATCAATATAAATACAGGGTAATCCATGGAAGACTCACGGCCATACAAAAATATACCCCATTGTATTCGAAAACATTTGCGTTACAAACAATCATAGGTACGTTAAGATTGCTCCTCTGCACGTCCAAAGGTAAGTATTCATGTCAGGATTAGTCACCGTAGGCTATTTTTTATTTTCATTAATTACAAACCTACTTATTTTTGTGCTTTGGACACGCATCGCATTACGGTATTTTAAAGTCAGTTCGCTACATCCCGTCAGCCAAATGATCATCAAACTGACCGCCCCCATACTTATGCCATTTAATAAACTTTTCTCTCTCTTGAATATAAACATAAGACGCTATGACTGGCCATGCTTGATGCTGATCATCCTGGTTGAGCTTGTAAAATTTTTTGCCATTGGACTGTTGTTTCTAAAGGTCATGCTCCCTTGGCCGCTTATTTTCTTGTTCACCGCAGCTGAACTCATCGTCGAGCCATGCAATCTTCTCTTTTACGCCTTGATCATTCGAGTCATCATGAGCTGGGTGAGCCCTGGATGGCAGCACCCTATTGCCTACCTAGCCCTATTGGTCACTGAGCCCCTGCTGGCATCGCTTCGCCGGCGGCTGCCCGTCATGTCGGGCTTTGATTTTTCGCCCTTGGTTGCAATCATCATCCTGAAAGTCATCACGCTCTTCATCACCGCGTCACTGCCCTTACAGCTTATTTGATGGTGTATTTGTCTTCTCTTGCGCCGCATAATTTTATATGATACCTCTTTGCCTTGGATGACACCCCGCTCATGATTCTATCTGCTTTGCATGCTATCTCTCCCGTGGATGGGCGCTACGTCTCAAAGACGCGTGCCTTACGTCCTTATTTCAGCGAATTTGGACTAACCTATTATCGACTATTAATTGAAATTCGTTGGCTCGAATCATTGGCGGCCAATGAAGACATTCATGACGTTCTTCCGTTAAGCGAAACGTCGCATGCATTTTTAACTCATTTACTTGCCCAATTTGATGAGCAAGAAGCTGAAGCGGTTAAAGCGTATGAAAAGCAAACGAACCATGACGTCAAAGCTGTAGAGTATTACTTAAAAGAAAAGATCTTAACCTGTCCTGAGTTAAACAAAATCAACAGTTTTATTCATTTTGCATGCACATCAGAAGACGTGAATAACCTCGCCTATGCCCTTATGATGAAAGAAGCGTTAGCCCAAGTCATTCAACCCACATTGGCCGAAATTGTGGGGGGGATCACGTTACTTGGGAAACAACACGCCAACGCGGCCATGCTCGGTCGAACCCATGGGCAGCCGGCGACGCCAACCACATTAGGCAAAGAACTCATCAATTTTTCAGCGCGGTTAAAGCGTCCCTTGCAACAGCTCGCTGAAGTACTCATTATCGCTAAATGCAACGGTGCTGTGGGCAATTACAATGCTCACATTGTTGCCTACCCTGACGTTGATTGGCGAAAACATTGCGCACAGTTTACTACCTCACTCGGTCTGTCATTTAATGCATACACCACACAGATTGAACCGCATGACGGCATTGCAGAAATTGCTCATCTGATGATCCGCATCAATAATATTTTGCTCGATTACACCCGCGATGTCTGGAGCTATATCTCTCTGGGTTACTTTAAACAACAAACCATCGCAACCGAAGTTGGCTCATCCACCATGCCTCATAAAGTCAATCCGATTGACTTTGAAAATGCAGAAGGAAATCTGGGCTTATCCAATACATTGTTTGATCATTTTGCAAATAAACTCACACAATCACGCATGCAGCGTGATTTATCTGATTCAACCGTGCTTCGAAATTTAGGTGTGGCATTTGCATATTCACTCATTGCATATCAAGCCATCGCCAAAGGTAATGAAAAACTACACATTAACAAACAAGCCTTAAAAGCCGATCTCGATGCGAATTGGGAAGTCTTAACAGAAGCCATTCAAACCGTGATGCGCCGTTACCATATTCCAAACGCCTATGAACAAATGCGTGATCTGACGCGCGGGCGTCGTATGGACTCCGAGCATTTAACGCAATTTATCAAAACACTTGCCATTCCAGATGACGTAAAACAACGATTGCTCACATTGACTCCTGACACATACACAGGCCTTGCTGCGGCACTCGTGAAAGCTTTTTCATGACGGTTTCTCAACAAGGGGGCACTTACGAATTTGATGTCTTAGTGATTGGCACCGGCCTGGCTGGCCTTCATTACTGCATGCAACTCTTACGCTTAAATCCACAACTCAGCGTGGCCATTTTGAGTAAAGCGGAACTCGGTGAATGCAACAGTCGCTACGCGCAAGGAGGCATTGCCGCAGCATTCAGCCCGGAAGATTCGTTTGAATCGCATGTAGCGGACACATTGGATGCGGGTGATGGATTGTGTTATTTTCCGGCCGTAGACGCCGTCATTCGTCAAGGTCCGAGCGCCATCCAACAATTGCACGACTACCCCGTTCCGTTTAATCAACACGAAAACGGCAACTACGCACTCGCTCAAGAGGGAGGCCATCGACACCGCCGAATCGTGCATTGTGGCGATCAAACTGGGTTAAGTATCATTGAAACACTTCTAGATGCCGCACGAAGCCACCCCCAAATTCATTTTTTTGAACACCATATCGCTGTCAATTTGATCACGCAATACCTCCCACATCGCACCGATCATCAAGGGGAAGTGCTGGGTGCTTATGTATTAGACTGCCTGCACAATCAAATTCATGCCTGTCTATCACGCTGTGTCGTACTAGCAACAGGAGGTGCTGGAAAAACATACCGCTACACCACAAACCCCATGGTAGCGACCGGCGATGGAGTGGCCATGGCCTATCGCGCAGGAGCGCGCGTGGGCAACATGGAATTTTACCAATTTCACCCGACGCTGTTGCATCACCACACATTAACCAATTTTTTGATTTCTGAAGCAGTACGTGGTGAAGGTGCTTTTCTACGAAATGCCGACACAGGCGAACGCTTCATGCATCGTTACGCACCGGAACAATTAGAACTCGCCACACGGGACGTGGTTTCTCGTGCTATTTTTAGTGAGATTGAGCAAAGTCACTTAGGCTTTGTTTATTTAGACATTACCCATCAACCCAAATCTTTTTTAGCCCAGCGCTTTCCCCAAATTAACACCACGTTGTTATCCCTTGGCATTGATATGAGCCAAGACATGATCCCCGTCGTCCCCGCTGCCCACTATCAATGCGGCGGCGTCCTCACTGATCTTGACGGACGAACCGACTTACGGCGATTGTACGCCATAGGCGAGGTCGCCTTCACTGGCCTGCACGGGGCAAACCGTTTGGCAAGTAATTCACTCTTAGAGGCAGTGGTCATGGCGTCTAATGCCGCTCGGGCGACCTTGACCGATATCACGACGCCTTGGGAAAGAACCCCCACCCTCTCTGGGTGGAACTCACCCAGTGAAGTCAACAACCGACGTGCAAGCCAAATCAATGCGCATTGGCGAAGCGTGCGGGGCGAAATGACCTCTTACGCTGGGATTGTGCGAACGGATGCAGGACTTGAAGACCTTCTGCACTTAATCAACCGCCGTAAAAAAATTATCGAAGATTATTATTGGACACACTGCATCACCCGAGATTTCATTGAACTACGCAACATTATCCTCAATGCCGAGTTAATCGTCAGTGCCGCACGTGCCCGACGCGAATCACGAGGAGGGCACTTTCGTGATGATTTTCCCCAACAAAACGCCCACCCCCAAGAAAGCATTGCGCGCTTAAATGCCCCGCAAACCCCTTTTATTTGATGGAGCCTTCTCCCTTATGTTTGACGAACAGATAACCTATCAACCTAAAAAAACCGTAATGACAATCACCAATGAGATGAGCATTTGTCAAAGTGACTATCCTTTAGACTGGTATCAAGAGGATTTTATCCCCTACGCCGAATCCTATTTGGCCTTGCCTGATCGCAAGCTGACGACGGTTCTTGCGTGGATGACGCCCTACATCAAAAAAGCCCAAGATCACTTTGGTCCGCAACTCTTACTGCTCGCACATTATTATATGGGGGGAGATATTGTTCGTCTTATTGAACAATTTGGAGGACAAATTGGAGATTCCTATCAATTAGCATTGATGGCCGCTCAGCATCCTGAAAAATCAGTGATTATTGAGTCCGCCGTCCACTTCATGGCCGAATCCATTAGCATCCTCGCGAATGACACACAGCGCGTATACATCACCAACCCAAAATCAGGTTGCACCATGGAAATGCTTGCCAAAGACTTTATGGTGGAACCCGCATTTTTAGATCTCAATGCACGATACGGGGCTGATAATATTTTGCCTGTATGCTACATGAACACATCTGGTCGTGTAAAAGCCATGACGGGCGCGCAAGGTGGAGCCGTCTGCACCAGCTCTAACGTAAAGAAAATTGTTCAGTGGGCAAACGACCACAACAAAAAAATCCTATTTATTCCCGATCAACACATGGGCGAAAACGTCGCTTATTGGCTTGGTATAAACAACTTAGCCTATTGGCCTGGAGGCACAGCGGGTGCCCAATATTCCTTAGAAGCACAAGATAGCGCCACGCTCGCTACGTTTGATCGCGCTAAAATCATCTTATTTGCCAGCCAATGCGCCGTACATACAGTCTATACAGCGGCCATGTGTGACTACTGGCATCAACATGGTTACACCACCATCGCTCACCCCGAGTGCCGTAACGAGGTGATTCGTATCGCCCAGCACGCAGGCTCGACAGCATTCATTTGGGATTACGTCACGAAAGACCGCGCCAAAACCAAGCATTACGCCATCGGCACAGAAAATCACATGGTTGATAATTTGAAACAGCACTGTCGATCGCTCGGCATAACCGTTGTGAACCTAGCTGAGGCACCTAACACGCAAAATGACAACGCAATGGGTTGCGGATGCGCCACGATGTCACGCAACGACCCTCCTCATTTGGTTGCTCTGATTGACCTCTTACGCCAAGGAAAGGCCATGGCTTACAACGAAGTAAAAGCCGGTGATCAGGTCAATGAATTCACAGGGACACGCCGTCGCCTTCAAGAAACCGATCGACAATGGGTGATTGATAACGCTAAAAAAGCATTACAACGCATGATAGAAATCACAGAAAAGTAGGTTGAGCCCAAAGGCTCAACCTTATGCCCGTTTAAGAAGCTACTGGTGAAACGGCGGAAGATGAACCTGGTGTTGGCATTGACGTGGCAATAACCTCTTCTGGCTCGTCTTCTAGCTTCTTCGCCGCAGCCCAACGATTTCCAGAAAAAAGCGACGTTCCGCCAGCAAACATCCCTAGCCCTGCAAGCATGGCACCTGCAGTGAAGGTCATCTGAGCCAATCCCGTTGCCAAGAAACCCAAGAAGAGAAGGCTTGCTGTAAACAACACTGCCGCGACAATCTGCGTCGATGGATGTGCCATTACAGCCATCAAAAACGCGTAGTTTAGTTGTTTTTTCGCCGGCGGAACAATTGGAGTCACTGTGCTTAATACGGCTGAGGGATCCAATCCCTCTGACTCAACTACTGGGGTCGCTGTCCTTAATACAGCTGATGTATCCAATTCCTCTGACTCAACTACTGGAGTCACTGTGCTTAACGCAGCTGATGTATCCAATTCCTCTGACTCAACTACTGGAGTCACTGTGCTTAACGCAGCTGATGTATCCAATTCCTCTGACTCAACTACTGGGGTCACTGTCCTT
>CANISA010000074.1 GCA_947470005.1 Legionellaceae bacterium
AAACTTAATACCTGTTCCGGTTGACGTAACAACGCCGTAGGTTGCTCTAACTCTGGGAAAGGTATCGATCCTGATTCAAGATGACCCGCTCCATAAAGCCCATCGAGGAAGGTCGGTTCAGCCGAAATCAACGCCTCGCGAAGGCCTGCATTATTGATCTGCATAAAATCACGAAATGTTCCGCGAAGATGCGCCAGATGTGCGGCATATTGTGGCACCCTAACCAGAAATGTCGCACGTGGTGCCGCATCAATATCTTGAATCAAAGGCTGGAGTAATTGCTCTGCCTGCTTTTTCTGCAGCGCTACCACCTGAATGGTCTCTATTTTTTCGCGAAGGGTTTGTTCTGCAAGAGCGTAACGTGCTTGAACGCGACGATCACCCGCACGAAAATCACCGACTGTCATCGAGGCAGCGCCTTGATTTTGGCCGGACAAGGCATCAATCATCGCTTGATCGAACGATAAAAACGAAACGTCTTCTGCCAGCGCACTAACAATCAACGGCTGAAACACGCCATATAAATTACACAAACGATTTCGAGGCTGAAGTTGATGTAACGGGGTCTCTGACGGAGCACGAGCCAACGCCGCTAAAAAGTCATGATGCGCCTGCCTGCCCCTCACGACACGGTCCAGTTTAACTGAATACAATTGGTGCAATATTAACGCCTGTTCAGACGTCAATCGGTGCAAAAGCGCCTCGCGCGCGCGCCCAATCAACAGATGCCCCTCGCCTAAAACAGGCGATTCGTCCACCACAAATGCATTGTCGCGTGGGTTGTATGGCGATAGGGTTAGTTCATCCACTGAATCATATGCATTTTTTATGAAGTCATCATTCAATTGCCGATGAAAACGATGCGTGTTATCCGCTTTATCAAAATACTCATTTAATTGAGATCGGATGGATTGAGGCCGGAGCACGAGGAGCGAGTCGATGCTGTCAATATAATCGCCATTCACGTCCTCTAGATCATTCTCTGCGAACACATGAGCCACGTCCGTGCCCAATAAAGACTCAGCCCAACTCAATGGTTCGAACTCGTCAATAAAAAGCGCTCGAACCATCGCATTACTCAACCTTAAATCAATCGCCGCAACATGGGGTTGAATCACGCGATACAGACCAATCAAACGCTGTTTTGTCTCACCATCGAGCTCACTTAAACGACGTCCACCGTGGGCCTCAAGGGCCGCAAAAAAGGCCTCATGTGCGCGTTTCACGTCGCCCAACATAACCTGCGCACTGTCTCTCTTCGCCTGCCGCACATAGGATGGCTCCAAACGACTCTCGAAAAATCCAGTGTCTTCGAGCGTCAGTAAGTCATGCCCTTCTGTTGAAAAATCAACCACTTCCGTTGCAACGCTCATCAGTTGTGCGTACAGAGGCTCGATCTTCGTCATAAGTAGGCCGGATAATTGCCCTGGTCGGAGCAACATTTCTTCCTCCACTTTATCAGTGAAGGCCATAAATTTTGCTAACTGATTGTATTTTAACTCAGTAAGTTTTCCTCGAATAAAATCTTGGCTTGCGTCGTTTAGATGGCCGATTTCATTCAAAATACTCATTGAAAGCGTATAGATATGGCGAGCAATATGAATATAGTTCAATGTATTCAAGGGGAGTAAAATGCCGTGCGGATTCAAGTCTTCCAATAAATGAAGCAACGTCAGCGCATCCCCTTCCCGAGCATTGATTTCCCTTCGATCAATAGTGGGCTCTCGCTCAGCGACTTCTGATGAGAATTGTTGGATAACCCCCGTTATTTGATCAAGATACCCAGGGAGTTCAGCACTGAGTTGTGTAATAAACTCATAATCAGTCCCTCCCTGATGTGGATTTAATTGATTCACACCTATCCCGCTGAGTACGCCCGCCTGATGGGCTAATTCAACATGGTGCTCTGCCAAATAAGCCCTCGCATCCGTTGAGTAAGCCAGGACGTGTGATCTCAATTGATTAAACATGGGCTTCAACGCAACCCATTCTTGACCAAATGCCAACGCTAAATCCACATCCGGGTGAGTCAGTAGACGGCAAAGTTCATACACGTGATGAACCGTTTCCGACATGGGGACGCTGCTTAATGTCGGCACAACTGAATTGGATGTTGTTAACTCAGTCAAGTGATCGACGTCCATCGCTTCCACCACAAGCAACGCTTTCTCCGCGTGATAAAGCGCGTTCACGATTTTTTTGATTTGTGAAATGGGGGCAGGATCACGTTCAAAATCAGTAAAGGGCACCCCCTCGACATGATAATGAGCAGGATCACGGAACAATTCGGCGTGAACTCGGTCGCTCGACTCATGCCCGTCCAGCCGAGCCCTGATGACCTGTTGAATAACACGCATCGCGTCGGGAATGGGCGCATTCGCCATATCCGCTAGCTCATGGTGAGCGGTAGCGAGCGCTGCTTCATCACCATACATCGCAAGAATGGCGTGCTTCATCACACGAATCAAAGGAGAAAAGTGACCGTTTTTAAAAAAACGCAGGGTTCTCATTGGCACAAAAAACGACTCCATCATCCACGCATTGCACAGTAAACCAAAAAGGCAATGGAATCTAGACGTTAATTGTGTTTTTCAGCATTACCTCATGGGCATCATGGGTGTTGGATCATCATCAACATCAGGTGAGTCAGGCGATAAGTGACCCTTGCCCGCACGCCGTTCACGACCAAACAAGCCCAACTGGGCGGGCGTTGATGCCATGGACGCAGGAGCCGCCACAGGAGCCACAGACTTCATCAACTGATCGTTTGCGGCCTTCCGTTCAGGCGTGTACACATGAAGGGCCTCAAAGACCGCGAGGACTATCTGAGTCAACCATGCAAACGTGTATGGTTGATAACGATGGTGGTCCAGCAACACCTGTTGAAACGAAGGGCTTGTCACCAACACATGCATCTGTTTAATTCGCTCATGGGTAGACAACGTCTCTTGCTTAAGAATCGCGTCCAATTGGGCGACGAGGCCCTCTTTAGCGCTCAGCGTTTCGAGCGACTCGAATGCCCAAGTTTGACGCCCAGGCTTCAGGGATTCGCGTTGCTCTTTTATGTACCCACTTAATCGAAAAATAGTTGTCTCGAGTACATCAATCCGTGGGTCATTCACGGACTGAAGCAACCCCTCATAAACAGATTGACGCTCCGGTTTATAGAGATGAAGCGCCTCAAGAAATAAAAGAAAGGTCTTTGCAAGCCAACCAAAAGTAGACGCATTGTACGTATCATAGCCTAAGAGAATCGCTTTAAACCCAGGTTTTTTAACCTCATAACGAAGTTTTTCAATGCGTTGATTAACCGACAACCCATCTTCTGTCATGATATTTTCAAGCGTCTCCATCCGTTTTATTTTTGCAGAAAGTGTCTTATGGCTCTCAAATACCCAGGTTTGATGCCCCGGCTTAAGGCCCAAGATCTGCGTGTGAATGTAATCTTTCATCCGAGAAATCGCCACATGCGTTGCCGCCAATTGGTGATAATCCGACGCGTGCTCCGCCTCAAAAATTTTCATTTTTTCAGCCAAAAGCAACCCCACTTGTTCATCGATGTCCTCTTCCCGCTTGATCCGCGTGATGAACTCATCTTCATGCCCTTTCATGTAAGCAAACAAGGCCTCATCATAGGCTTTGCCACCGTAAACCAGTCCTCGATAAACGGCAGTATAGGACGCATCCATCTGCTTCTTCATTGCCTTTTTAATGTAATTTTCAATAAAGACTTTGTTCACACTATTCTGTGCAAGCATTTGTTGTTCTAAATACACGCGTTGATCCGTCGCCGTGTTCCGTGCGACCTCCTGTGAGGCTGTCAAACCATCAAAATAAGCGTTGAATACCTCGGTAAGCCCTTTGATCATGCCCCCCTCGCGCAACAACCCCGTGCCATCGCCAGCAAGGAGTCGTTCATCCGCAAGCAACGTCGCCCCCCCTTCTGCACCCAGCACACGCACGGTCAATAACTTCTGCAATGTTCCATCATCGCAAATCTCACGGTAAGCCTGCTGACAATGTGGCATCGCTTCTTCGATTAGAGGGATAAGCGCATTGAATGAGGCGACAGCACCGGCTGCATTTTGCGGTGTCAAACGAGGTCCTATTGCCTGAAGCAACGCATCCACAGCTACGCGTTTAGGGGCAAGTGCCGCTAAGCTTGTTTCCGCTGCAGTTATTCGTTCCGCTGTGACGGCTATTCGTTTAGTAAACGGCGTCATGCTTGTTGCTAAGGCCACGTGCTGGTGAGAGCTAAGGTTTAACGGCTCCAATAAACCTTGATAGTACGTAGCCAACACTTGTTTCAACGGAAGCGTCAACAGACCTGGCATTAATGATAATTGAGCCTCCCATTTATCCGCTTCTAACAACATTGCCGTTAAATTTTCATCATTTATCGCCGCCAAATGATTCACTACCGCGTCATGCGTGGTTTCGGCGAATTGCGTGTACCGGGTTGTTAATTGATTAAATAATCGAACAAATGTTGGTGTTTCAAGCATTAATTTAAAATAAGAATCAGAGCCCTCGATAATGCGACGAACATCCATGGACACCTGATCCGCATAAGCATGCAAATCCTTGGTATCATCCGGCGACAACGTCTTCCCTGCTTGAAGCGTCTCGATGTGTTTCGGAAGAACCGCCAATGCATTCACAATATAAAAGACCACGTCGCGTGGCTCAGCGTTGACATCATCGTTAGGCGAATCAGGCTTATAGAGGCCTTGCATCGCTTGTAACTTCGTCATCGCCAAGCCAAGCGGACGCATCAAATCGCCTCCAATGGCCGCTAGATAAGGGTCATCTCTCAAGTCCAAAATAAGATCATTCGCAGCACGAACATGGGTTTGGATTTCAAACACACGATGCACATATTGCACTTGCGCGCTGTTGTTATCCAGAAGCTCTAATTGAATGCCTGCTTCTTTTAAATGAAACATACAATTAGCCAAGCGCTTGAGACTTAATACTTGCTCCGGTTGTCGCAACACCGTTTGAGGGGCCTCTAATTCAGGGAAAGGAATCACCCCTTCTTCAAGATTAAACACCCCGATCAGGCCCGCCCAATAGCCTCGCTCACCAGGCGTCATCGCGCCTTGGACACTGGGACTAAACAGCTTAAAGAAATCATCCAATTTAATCTGGAGATCAGATATATAAGCTGCATACTGTGGTTTTTTTATAAGAAACGTCGCTCTCGCTTCTCCGGCATTATCTGGGAAGTGCCCCGTAATCGATGTAATTTTAGTTAACTCTGTATTTGATAATGACTTATTCAGACCAACAGATGACATGGTTTGATCAAACAATGCATTGCGTGCATTCAGGGCTAAAGCCTGCTGCTTAAGGGGCAATGTGGTGATTGATTTCTTTGCTTTATCAATGAAATACAGCGCCGTTTTATCATTTTCAACCTTAACATAAAATGAATTATAATCAGCAGACAACGTCAACAGATCGGCCTCAACAGGCTTCCTTGGCATCGCAATAAGACAGCACCCATTATCTGTAACCAAGTTCTCTTGTGCACGCTTCGTTTGTACCAGACGCAGAGCAAGGGCCTGGATTGCCTCTCTTTTTTCATGAAGCGCGTGTTCTTCACGCGCATAGCGCGCTTGAACCTGTGCATACAGCACACGGGCTCGCCCTACCGTCATTGACTCTTGCCCTTTATTTTCACCCAACAAGGCAGCAATCATGGCCTGATCGACGTGAATTTCCTTGGCTCGACCCACCGCATTTTCTGCCATCGCGGACATCATCACGGGTTGGAAAATACCATATAAATTTCGCAAACTATTTCGCGACGCGATTTGATGCAACGGTGTCTGTGGATCTTGACCCGCCAACAACGCGACAAACGCTTGATGCGCCTGCGTTGCTCTCGTTAATGTATCCTCTTTAATCACATATAATTGATTCAATTTCAAGGCTTGTTCAGACGTCAACCCTTGAAGCATGGTCTCTCTTACCGCACCCATTAGCGTGCTTCTTGCCCCTAAAACTGGCGATTCATCCACCATGAAGGTGTTATTGTTCGGATTAGCTGGGTGCAAGGTCAGTTCATCCATTGAATGGTACACATGACTGATGAGATCATGATTCAATTTTTGCTTAAAATCATGCGTGTTGCTTAGTTTTTCTAAACGATCACTCAATTTGGATTGCAGATTAAGTATGCAATTTTTTGTATCTACAAACTCCTCATCGTCCTCATCCATGAACAAATACTCCGTCCATGTCCGCTCAGTCGGTGCGTTAGCAAAAAGCGCTCTGACGATTGAATTACTTAATTTTAAATCAATCGCTGCAACATGAGGCTGTATCACTTGATAAAGTCCTTGCAACTGAACTTTCGTGGCATCATTGAAATGGAGCTGAGTTAATCTCCCCTGAGGAGGCATGTGAGGCAAAAATGCTGCAAAAAAAGCAGCACTTTCGGTTAGTAACTCTTGCTCCACAGTACGCTGAGTCTCATTTTCCGCCTGTCGTTGATACGCTTGCTCCAACCGACTCTCAACAAATCGTGTGTCTTGAAGTGTCTTTAGGTCGCGTCCAGTCTCAGAAAAATCAACCCATCCATCAACCAAACTCACGAAATACTCATACCATGGTTCCACTTTAGCGGTCAGCGGCCCGGACAATTGCCCCGGCCGAAGCACCATCTCCTCTTCTACTTTATCGGTGAATGCGACGAGCTTAGACAGATAATTGTATTTTAATTCCGTGAGATTGGCTCGGATAACACCTTGGCTTGCTTCATTTAAATGCCCCATTTCATCTAAAATAGTCATAAACAACGTGTGGCCATGACGGATGATATGAATAAGATTCAACGCATTCAGCGGTTGAAGCGTCGCGCCTGGACTCAAACCGTTCAGCGAACTCAGCAACTTTTCGGCCGCCCCTTCCAACTCATTGAGTTTGGCTCGATCAAGGCCAGGTCCGGCGACGTCCAGTGATAATTCTTTCAGGTAATTCGTCATGTCCGTCATGTAACGCGGTAAGTCTGCACTAAATTGCGTCATAAATTCATAATCAACACCGTTCCCTTGGTGCGGCTTTAATTGATTCACAGCGACGCCACTGCCCTCGCCCAATTGATGAATAACACCATGTGGATTGGATAAATTAATATGATGCCGAGCTAAGAACTCATTCGCATTCGCCGAGTAGGCCAACACGCCTGATGATAACTGATTAAACACAGGCACGAGCGCGTCCCACTCCGGACCAAATGTTGAGACAAGATCCACATCCGGCTGGGTAACCAGGCGACAGAGTTTATACACATCATCACTGATAGGCCCTACAATCGTATTTAAGCTGGGTATTAAGCTATTCGTAAAAGGTGAAAAATCGGTCAATCGATCAAGATCAAGTCCCTCTGAACTCACCAACGCTTTTTCACCGTGATAGAGTGCATTCACGAATTTTTTAATTTGTGATATGGGCGCTGGATCTTGTTCAAAATCAGTAAAAGGCACGCCATCTGTGTGATAAGCACCAGGCACAC
>CANISA010000075.1 GCA_947470005.1 Legionellaceae bacterium
AGAGGTATTTGGACCTGTTTTACACGTGATTTGTTTTAAACAAACCGCGCTGGATGAAGTGATCGATCAAATCAACAACACACAATATGGTCTAACGTTAGGCATACATAGCCGCATCAATCAAACCGTTGACACGATTCGTCAGCGCGTGCACGTGGGCAACTGCTATGTGAATCGCAACATGATTGGTGCGGTGGTTGGGTTGCAGCCCTTTGGTGGAGAAGGGCTGTCTGGCACGGGGCCTAAAGCAGGTGGTCCGAATTATTTGCAGCGGCTCTGTCATGAACGAACCTACACCATCGATACCACGGCGGCCGGCGGTAATGCGAGCTTAATGGCTATTCCTGAAGAAGAGTGATTAGAGAGGTTACTAAGCCATGTTACATGTCGTTCTTTTACAACCTGAAATCCCGCCGAATACGGGGAATATCATTCGGTTGTGTGCCAACAGTGGCGCCCAACTGCATTTGATCCATCCTCTGGGCTTTGAGCTTGATGATAAGCGGATGCGGCGTGCGGGTTTGGACTATCATGAGTGGGCCAGCATTGTTCATTATGGCAATGATCAGGATTTTATTGAAAAAAACCAGCAACGTCGCATTTTTGCATGCTCAACAAAAGCACAAAAAATGCACAGTGATATCTCGTATCAACCTGACGATATGTTGCTTTTTGGGCCAGAGACGCGAGGGTTACCCGCTGAGATCCGTGAGCGTTATCAAACCATTCGCATCCCCATGTGTGCCACCAGTCGTAGTCTGAATTTATCGAATGCTGTCGCCATTATTTTGTTTGAAGCGTGGCGTCAGTTGGATTATGTTATGTAACTAAATGGATGATAACAAAAAAAAGAAGTGCGGCAAATGCAAGTTTTAATTGTCTAATCGGCAATGTGTGAGCCAGCCGTGCTCCTATAGAAGCGGTGAGTACGATCGGAATCATGATACAAATCACGGCAGGCCAGTAGACGTAGCCCGTTGAGTAAGCAGGTAATCCTGGTTGATGGAGGCCAGCTATCATAAAGGCCAGGGTGCCAAAGCATGCAATGGCAAGTGTACATACGTTTGAAAGGGGGCTTATTTTTCGAGTCTCCACTCCACAGTAAGTGAAGTAGGGGATAAGAAGGGTGCCACCACCAATACCTAACAAGCCGGACAGCAATCCAATCATAAAACTCATTAAATCATTTATCATGCGTCGAGGGAAATGGTTTGAATAGGTTTTTTTGAGATTAAACAGCATATTTATGAGAATAAATAGCAGAACGAAACCCAATAGGTTCTTAAGTAGATGAGTCGATAGTTTGTCGCTAAGCAGAGCGCCGATAATTGCACCCGAAACCATGCCGGGCCAAAGACGACGAAATATATCCCAAAGAATAGTATCTTGATTGAAATTAGCACGCGTGGCGGCTTGAGTTGTAAAAATCATAATCGCTAGCGATGTTCCGGCAGCTACTTGCATATGCAAGTGAGGTGGAATTATTTGCGTGTGGTGAAAATGATATAAGAGTGCGGGTACAGTGATCACGCCACCCCCTACGCTCAGTAAACCAGAGATGAGTCCGGCTAGAGCACCGGCTAGCACAAAAATAAGACCAGGTTCCATGGTTGTGGCTAATATCATGATGTTCCAGTGTCTATTTATTCAGGTGAATGGATGAGAGTGTTCTGTCGACTTTAGCATAAATCGAGTGCACGCTTTCATTCCAGATGCTATCTGCGGTAAAATCGTTGATTCAATGGGTTATGAGGGATGATATGCCGTTTGGAGAGGTTCTTTTTCCACGTTTGATGACGGTGTGCACGGGCCCTTTGTCGCCGCTTGAAACGGTTATTCTAAACAAAGCTGAACGTATTGAGGCTTGGTTCCATGCCCGTTGGCAAGAGATGCCGGCTCCCATGACGTCATCGGTTGATCTGCGCTATGCAGGATTTAAGTTGGCACCGGTGGATACGAATTTATTTCCCGCGGGTTTTAATAACCTTCACCCCGAATCGTTGCCCTTGTGTTCTAATGCGGTGCGAGCCGTGTTGCTTGAGCGGATGCCTACGTGTCGTCGCGTCTTGATCTTACCGGAAAGCCATACGCGAAATGTTTTTTACTTGCGTAGTTTGTGTGTGATGCGTGACCGTTTTGTGGAGGCGGGTTTTTTAGTGCGCGTAGGCAGCCTCGATCCTGAGTTAACCGTCCCGATTGAATTACAAACGGAGCAAGGGGACTCGCTTTGGCTTGAGCCGTTGGTGCGGAAGGGCGACCGGGTGGGTGTGGTGGATTTTGACCCCTGCTTGTTGGTGTTAAACCATGATCTTTCAACGGGTATCCCTCCTATTTTAGAGGGGTTAGCGCAGCCTATCCACCCGACCTCGCAGCTAGGATGGGGTACTCGACTTAAATCAAGTCATTTTTCTTTTTTTGATCAGGTAGCCGATGCGTTTGCACGTGAGGTGGCGTTGGACCCTTGGTTAATCAACCCGTTGTTTTGCGCCGTAGAAGGCGTCGATTTTATGCAACAAACAGGGCTTGATGCGCTGGCTGTGGCGGTAGATGATGTGTTGGCTCGCCTTCGATCGCGGTATCACGCACATGGCATTGCAGAAAAACCCTTTGTGGTGGTGAAGGCGGATAATGGCACGTATGGCATGGGCGTGATGACCGTGCATGAAGGCGCTGAGGTATTGCAATTAAATCGCAAGCAACGCACAAAGATGTCCGCTCGAAAAGGGAGCCAAAAAGTCACCAGCGTGTTGATTCAAGAAGGCGTATACAGTGTTGAAACCATGCCTAATGGCGCGGTTGCTGAGCCTGTTATTTATTTAATCGGTCCTTTTGTGGTGGGTGCTTTTTATCGTGGGCATCATGCACGCGGCCCAAATGAAAGCCTGAATACGCCGGGCATGTATTTTGAACCCTTGGCGTTTGATACACCCCATTTTGAACCGTACGGTGCGTCATTGACGGTCGATTCGTCCAATCGATTTTATGTTTACGGCGTCATTGCGCGATTGGCGGCTTTGGCTGCTGCATGGGAAATCGTTGCGATAGGGGGAAAGGGATGAACTTTGCCATACTGATGGATGCGTTATCTTCGCTGAAACCTGAAAAGGATACCTCGCTTGCCTTTTTGAGGCGTGCGCAGGCGTTGGGTTGGTCTTGTTCTTATTTCACTCAGGATGATTTGTTCTGCCGGGACGGTGCTGCATTTAGTCAGGTTTATTCAATTAAAGGTTTGAACGAGGCACCCGAGGTGCTCGAGGCGATTCCTCTGGGTGTGAAACCGTTATCCACGTTTGATATTATTTTAATGCGCCAAGATCCGCCGTTTAACATGGAATATGTTTACGCAACGTATGCACTGGATTTGGCTGAACGCGATGGTGTACTGGTTCAGAATAAGCCACAGAGTTTACGTGATGTGAACGAAAAAATGTTTACCCTTCATGTTCCGCAGTGCTGCCCGCCTACGTTGGTGAGTCGAGATATGGAGCGATTGCGTGCTTTTTGGAGCGAACATCAAGACGTTATTTTCAAGCCGTTAGATGGTATGGGAGGGCGTTCAGTGTTTCATGTTGGAGGGGATGGACGTAATCTATCGGTGATCTTAGAGACGCTGACACAGGACCAACAGGTCAGCATCATGGCACAACGGTATATTCCTGATATAGCGACCGTTGGCGATAAACGCATTTTATTGATCAACGGTGAACCCGTGCCCTATGGGCTAGCTCGAATCCCGCGTGCGGGTGAGTTGCGTGGCAATTTAGCCGCGGGTGGGCGTGGCGTCGTGGTCCCTATTACCGCTCGCGATCGATGGATTTGTCAGGAGCTTGCTCCTCTTCTTCGTGCCAAGGGGTTATCGTTTGTTGGTATTGATGTAATTGGGGATTATTTAACTGAAATTAATGTTACCAGTCCAACGTGTCTTCGTGAGATTGAAGCGGAGACAGGGCTGGATATCGCTGGGGATTATTTGCATTACCTTGAAGCCACGCTAAAAAATAAGGCCTAATACGACGGCACGGCGTTCATTTAAGAGCACATTAAACGTGCGGCATGCGGCACCCAGAGGCATGCATTCCACACCAATGCGTTGTTTGAATAATACGTCCATCATGGGTTCTGGTAAGGAAAATCGTTTCATGAGATGCCCGATGATAATTAACTCGGGTTTTAAATGAAGCAGTGCCTGAAAGCACTCTTCATTGAGCGGGATGCCGGCATGCATCGGCCAGTCTGGAATAATGGTGCCTTGGCTGAGAATAATGCTTCGTTGATAGTCCATGTGATTCACGGTAACTTGCGAATCGTTGTATGATTGAATGCTGTGTAAATCGTGCTTTTCTAAATTAATTTGCATGATATTGCGTCGTTGAGATCGGTCAGGTTCAACTATATCATAGATCTTATGTGTTGTTTTCAAGAGGTTCATCTATGTCAAAATCGGTTGTGGATGTGATTGTTCATGCATCAAAAGACGTGGTACCCAGCGGAATTATCCCTACACTGCGACCCAGTCAAGGGTATCACCAGCTGTTCATGGTGTTAGGGTATTCGGCACGCGAGGCGCCTGTTGCTGATTTTTTGCGAGATTATCATGGGTTATCCGGCGTGTGGTTGATGGCCTCCCCGTTGCATTGGGATGCGACCCATAATGATGCGATGGTACGCGCTGCGGGTGCAGCGCTTTTTCTGACGCACGATGAGTCACGGCGTTTATTTTTGGTGTTTTCAGATTTTATTGAAGTGGATAACATGCGACTGCACTATCATGATGCCGTCACGTGGTTGTTGCAAGCCGAGGCCTATCCTGTGCCCGATGTGCCACCCGTGCATGAATTGCTTGACCACTCAATGAGGCCAGCTTTACAAGCGCTGGAGCCGACGGCCTTCTGGCTCCGCTTTATCACGGAGAGTCAAATGTTTTTCAGTGCCATGGCGTCTACCGTGAATGGCCTTTGGGTGTGGGGGGGGAAGGCCATGCAGTTGCTGCCAGAGCGTGCGATTATTGTGTGTGGTGATGAGGGCTGGTTGAAGGCGTGTCGTGGCTTATCAACGCAGGTTGAATGCTTTAATCCAACGCGTCGAGTCGCACGGGGTGGTGTTTATTTTGTGCCGGACCCAGCATGGATGAATGCACCTGACCTTGCGTTTCATCTGCGTGATCAACACGTGCGCTGGCATTGGAATAACATGATGTATGTGAGTAAACCTCGATCGTGGTTTTCTCGGCTGTGGAGGCGATAACATGATGTTGATTAAACGGCGTGAATTACCGAGCATCGATGTGACGTTGAGTGCGTTGCCACCTATCTTGCAGCGGATCTATGCGGCTCGTGGTGTGAAGGATCTCGCGTCACTGGATAAGCGATTGCAGGCGTTGCTTTCGTTTGATCAGCTGATGGGTATTGAACAAGCGGCGACGCGATTAAACCAGGCGCTTCGGGGACAGCAGCGGATGTTGGTGGTCGGGGATTTTGATGCGGATGGAGCGACATCCAGTGCACTTGCGGTTTCCGCACTACGCGCCATGGGGGCATTGCATGTCAGCTTTTTGGTTCCGAATCGATTTGAATTTGGGTATGGTTTAACCCCGGGCATTGTTGAGATGGCGCGCGCGAGGAATCCTGACCTGATTGTGACGGTAGACAATGGGATTAGCAGTATTGAGGGTGTTGATGCGGCGAACGCTGCGGGAATTGATGTGTTGATTACCGATCATCATTTACCGATGGAGCATTTGCCAAACGCTGCAGCCATCGTCAATCCGAACCAAGTGGGCGATTCATTTCTGAGCAAGTCCATTGCAGGCGTTGGGGTTATTTTTTATGTGATGTTAGCGCTACGCCAACAATTGCGTGCAAGTGGTTGGTTTCAAGAGCAGGGATTGACTGAGCCAAATATGGCGCAGTATCTTGATTTAGTGGCTCTGGGTACGGTTGCAGATGTGGTCGCTCTGGATCAAAATAATCGCATTTTAGTGAGCCAGGGTTTAGCTAGAATTCGTCAAGGCTTGTGTCGGCCAGGTATTCAAGCGCTGCTGGATGTGGCAGGACGAGACCGCGCCAGTTTGCGTGAAAGTGATCTAGGCTTTGCGGTTGCTCCTCGATTGAATGCCGCCGGCCGTTTGGATGACATGTCGTTAGGGATTGAATGCTTGTTGTGTGAGACCCCGGAAAAAGCCCACGCGTTTGCGCGCGAGCTGGATGAGCTGAATCAAGAGCGACGACGCATTGAAACGGAGATGAAAGATCAAGCGATCCAAGCGCTTGAACGTGTGATGTTGCCGGTCGGGCAATCGACGAGCGATCTTCCGGTGGCGTTTTGTTTGACGCATGAATCTTGGCATCAGGGGGTGATCGGGATTTTAGCTGGCCGATTAAAAGAGCGTTACCACCGTCCTGTGATTGCATTTGCTCCGGTGAGCGAACATGAGTGGAAGGGCTCGGCGCGCTCCATGCCTGATTTAAATATTCGAGACGTGTTGGCCGCCATTGATCGAGAGAACCCTGGTGTTATTACAAAATTCGGCGGGCACGCGATGGCCGCGGGCTTAAGCTTGCATCCCAGCGCGTTTCCAGTATTCAAACAGGCCTTGCTTCTGGAAGTGGAAAAGCATTTGGATGTGTCGGCTTGTCGTGGAGAGCTTTTAAGTGATGGTTCATTGAATGCGTCCGAGCTGACGTTAAATTTAGCGCTGCAATTACAGGAAGCCGGCCCTTGGGGTCAGTTGTTCCCGGAGCCCTTGTTTGATAACCGTTTTGACATTCTTGATCAGCGACTGGTAGGGCAGCACCATTTGAAATTAACACTCCGG
Source organism: Legionellaceae bacterium (assembly GCA_947470005.1). Lineage (GTDB taxonomy): Bacteria > Pseudomonadota > Gammaproteobacteria > Legionellales > Legionellaceae > JAGVJT01. The sequence goes on from CANISA010000075.1 coordinate 6,815, forward strand.
CATGAAGAGGGAGGTGACGTGATCGATGCCATTGCGTTTAACGTGAATTTAGCCGAATGGCCCAATCATCGTGCGCGCATCCTGCATGCCGCGTACAAATTGGATGTGAACACATACCGAGGCCGACGAACGGTGCAGTTGATGATTGTCTCTATGCGAGCAATACATGTGGAAACGTAATGTTAGTTGATCAATCGATTTGCCCGTGAGATTGAAAATTAAAAATTCATTTGCATTCCATTTTAGACGAGTCTATATATCCATAATAGACTTCGCTCTATTGAGTTTCTTTTCCTGTCGTCGCTCCTGGCATGTTTGTAGTAGCACATAAAAAATAGGAACAAAAACCACGGCAAGGCAGGTCGAAGCGAGCATACCGCTGCATACTGCAATGCCAATTGAACGTCGTGCGTTAGCGCCCGCGCCGGTGGAAAAGACCAATGGCATCACCCCCAGAATAAAGGCAAATGACGTCATGAGGATAGGACGAAACCGTGTTTTTGCTCCGAGAACGGCGGCTTCTATGATTGATTTATTGTGAATTTGCCGTTGTTCCCGCGCCACTTCAATAATCAAAATAGCATTTTTTGCCGCCAAGGCAATTAAAAGTAAAATGCCTATTTGCGTATACATGTTATTGGCGAGCCCAAGAAGGGATAAAACGAGCACGGTGCCGATCAATGCT
>CANISA010000076.1 GCA_947470005.1 Legionellaceae bacterium
TGACTGCGATGATCAAAGCGCATGAAATTCAAGGCTGTTTAGCGCTGGAAAACAGTTTAAATCGTCGTGGACTCGATCACGTGATGTTTGTGAAAGTGGCCAGCACGGCGGTGTCAGCTCTGTTGCTCGGAATGGATCAAGACGGTGTGGAGCGCGCGCTATCGCATGTTTTTGTGGACGGACAAAGTTTGCGTACGTACCGCCATGCCCCGAATGCGGGCTCGCGAAAATCCTGGGCTGCGGGGGATGCAACCGCGCGAGGCGTGCGCTTGGCATTGATAGCGCACGCGGGCGAGATGGGGTATCCGAGTGCATTGAGTGCCCCAACATGGGGGTTTTATGACGTCTTGTTTGGTGGGAAAGCGTTTCAATTTCAGCGCCCTTATGGGTCTTATGTCATGGAAAACGTGTTGTTTAAGTTATCTTATCCCGCTGAATTTCATGCGCAAACGGCGGTTGAATGTGCGGTCCAATTGCACCCGCTGGTGAAAAACAGGTTGCATGAGATTGTCAGTATTGACTTGATAACGCACGAATCAGCCATTCGCATCATCAGTAAGCAAGGCGTGTTACATAATCCCGCAGACCGGGATCATTGCTTGCAGTACATGGTGGCGGTGGCGCTTTTGACGGGCGACCTGCGTGCAGAAGATTATGAAGATGAGTTCGCGGCAGATGGGCGCATTGACGCTCTGCGCGCCAAGATGCACGTGACGGAATCCCCTGTTTTTTCAGCCGATTATCACGCTCCAGAGAAACGTACGATCGCCAATAGCATTCAGGTTATGTTTGAAGATGGGGGTAAAAGCGAGCGCGTGACCATTGAGTATCCGATTGGTCATCGCCGCCGCCGCGCCGAAGGGGTGCCTGTTTTACTTCAAAAATTCAAGCACAATGTGGGTACGCGATTTGGCGCTGAGCGCGTGGACGATCTTCTGCAGGCGATGAGTGACACGCAGCAATTGAGCATGCTGTCGGTGACTGCATTTATGGCCATGTGGTGTGAAGAGTAGAGACACATATGACGATGTTTAAAACAGCTATCTTATGTGGTATTCCTGATGAATTGCCCATGCCGGAGCCTTATGATGTTTCTGTGAGCCACGCGCCTAAACGTAAGGATTGTTTGAGTCTTAAGGAAAAAAAGCTGGCGGTTCAAAATGCGTTGCGTTATTTTAAACCGGAACATCATGCGGTGCTGGCTCGTGAATTTGCAGAGGAATTGCATGCATATGGGCGCATTTACATGCATCGGTTTCGTCCAAATTACGCCATGCACGCGCGAGCAATCGATGATTATCCACACCAATCGCGGCAAGCAGCCGCGATCATGCTGATGCTTCAAAACAACCTGGATCCGCGTGTGGCGCAATACCCTCATGAACTGATTACCTATGGAGGCAATGGCGCTGTTTTTCAAAATTGGGCCCAATACCGACTGACCATGCAGTACCTGGCGTTGATGACAGAGAGCCAAACCTTGCCGCTTTACTCAGGGCACCCGTTGGGTTTATTTCCATCGCATCAGGATGCCCCTCGCGTGGTGATTACCAATGGCATGATGGTACCTAATTATTCAAAACCGGATGATTTAGAGCGGTTTAATGCGCTGGGTGTGACCCAATATGGTCAAATGACAGCAGGTTCTTTTATGTACATTGGTCCGCAAGGGATCGTGCACGGCACAACCATTACGTTGTTAAATGCGGGCCGAATGATCGCACGCGATGGCGAAGGCTTGAGCGGAAAAGTCTTTGTGTCGGCGGGACTGGGTGGGATGTCGGGCGCACAAGCAAAAGCGGCAGTCATCGCGGGTGCGATTGCGGTTATCGCTGAAATTAATCCATCGGCAGTCAACAAACGTCATCATCAAGGCTGGGTGGATGAAGTGTTCACCGAGATGGATCTGCTTATTGCGCGGATTCACCAAGCGCGCGCTCAATGTGAAGCCGTGTCATTGGCTTATCAAGGCAATATTGTTGATTTATGGGAAGCATTGGTCGAAAAAAATATTCCCATTGACTTAGGCTCTGATCAAACCTCGCTGCATAATCCATGGGCCGGCGGCTATTACCCGGTTGATTTATCGTTTGATGATGCCACACGTTTAATGGTTGACGACCCAGCCCAATTCAAGCAAGCGGTGCAACATACGTTGATTCGTCATGTGAATGCTATTCATCAGATGATGGCCAAAGGGATGTATTTTTTTGATTATGGAAATGCTTTTTTGCTTGAAGCCAGTCGAGCCGGTGCTGATATTGTACGGCCGGACGGCACGTTCAAGTACCCTTCTTACGTGCAAGACATTATGGGGCCGTTGTGTTTTGATTATGGCTTTGGGCCTTTTCGTTGGGTGTGCTCGTCAGGTCGTCCAGAAGATTTAGCCTTTACCGACGCATTGGCGGCAGAGGTCTTGGAATCGATAGCGATCACTGCGCCAGCAGAAATTCAACAACAGTTGCTGGATAATATTCGCTGGATTAAGGCGGCAGGTGAAAATTGCTTGGTTGTTGGGTCTCAAGCAAGAATACTGTATGCGGATGCCGAAGGACGAACCAAAATAGCCCAAGCATTCAACGAAGCCATTAAAATGGGCAAAATTTCTAGCCCTGTGGTCTTAGGGCGGGATCATCATGATGTGTCAGGAACCGATTCGCCGTACCGAGAAACATCGAATATTTATGATGGCTCACAATTTACCGCCGACATGTCCGTTCAAAATGTAATCGGTGACGCTTGTCGAGGCGCAACGTGGGTTTCTCTGCATAACGGGGGTGGCGTTGGCTGGGGTGAGGTTGTCAACGGAGGGTTTGGCCTGGTGTTGGATGGCTCACTCGATGCGGAGCGCCGTTTAAAATCCATGCTGTTTTGGGATGTGAATAATGGCATTGCTCGACGCAGTTGGGCTAGAAACCCAGGGGCCATGTTTGCGGTTAAGCGAGCGATGGCAGAGGAAGCGGGCCTGACGGTGACGCTGCCTCAGGTAGTTGATCAAACGATTTTGGATGCGTTGTTTGATAATTAATCGCGAAAATTATTAAATTGCAGCGGCAGTAGAATGTCTTCTGATTTTTTCAACAAGGCGATGCTTTCTTGTAAATCATCACGGTTTTTACCGGTGATGCGTACTTTATCGCCTTGAATAGACGCCTGTACCTTTACTTTGCTTTCTTTTAATTGTTTCACAATAAGCTTGGCTACGGGTTGATCAATGCCTTGTTTAAACGTCATGGTGAGTGAGTAGAATTTACCGCTGTGCACGGGCTCGTCTTCCATATCGACGCCTGCTGTGTCCAGACCACGTTTGGTGCAGTGATTACGAAACAAATCTTCCAGTTGCCGCACTTGGAAATCAGACTCTGTTTTTAGCGTGACCGATAATTCATCCTGAATAATGCTGGCATTAACCCCACGAAAGTCAAAACGCGTGGTCATTTCACGGTTAGCATTTTCCACTGCATGGCGCAGTTCAACTTCGTTGACTTCAGAAACGATATCAAAAGAGGGCATGATGTATGGGTCTCCATCTACACAATGCTCTTATTCTACGTTGATTTTTTTATACTTTCTACGCACCGAGCATTAAACCGTTGCATAAACCGTGTTAATTGTTTGGCGTTCAATGTGGTTTGTCCTGTTTTTATGTATTGATTAATTAATGTATCGAAACATCCTTGGTAGGATTGATGTGAAGAATCGACGGTTTCCTCGTGTGGGAACGCCGCTAAATTAACGGTGCGTAATGTCTCTTGATGGAAATCAGGGCCCATGCTGCGTTCAAACACCGCGGTTGCTTTGCAACAAATGGCACAATCGGCAAGGTCATTCAGGCTCATTCTTAAATTGGAAAATACTGCTTGTTCTGGTGATATTTTGTGATACTTAGAATAGCCATAATGATTAAACACTGTAATTTTAATGAAAAGTGTGCAATAATTTTGAATTATTTTTCTTGAAGTCAGTCAATAATATGTTAAAAAAATCCTTAAAATATCAATTAAAAGCCCGTGCACATGAATTAAAACCTGTTATTTTACTCGGTGCAAAAGGCTTAACTCCGGCCGTTATTTTGGAAACAGAGCAGGCGCTGTTGGTGAATGATCTCATTAAAGTTAAGCTGGCCGGTGTGGAACGCGAAGAAAAGCTGCACATCGCGGAAGCCATGTGTACGGAGCTGAATGCTCATCTGATTCAAATTATCGGTAATATAGCGGTTATTTACCGTAAAAAACCGGATGAAGTTAAACCGCCAGTTAAACTGAACCGGCAAGGGCAACCCATCACAAAAAAACCCGCAACCACACGGCGTGTGAATAAAAATCGGGATTATTAACGAGCAACCGGTTGCAGCGCACTGTTTTTTCGGCCATATGAAAAATAAATAATAAAGCCCACCACCAACCAAACAACAAAACGAAGCAGTGTAAACCACGGCAGGTTAACCATTAAATAGCCGCAGCTAATGACCCCCAATACGGGCACGTAAGGCATGAGAGGCGTTTTAAAGGGGCGAACCATGCCGGGTTGGGTCACACGCAATACAATAACGCCCGTGCAAACCGTGGCGAATGCAAACAGTGTCCCTATGTTTACCAGTTCTGCTAAGTCATTCAGTGGAAGTAATGCTGCCGTCATGGCAATGAGTGCACCGCAAGGAAGGATAATGCGTATGGGGGTTCTGGTTCGTTCATCGACGTAAGCGAAATAGTGAGGCAGCAAACCATCACGAGCCATTGCTAAAAATATTCGGCTTAATCCATAAAACAACACCAGCATGACCGTGGTTAATCCGGCCACGGCGCCAACACCGACAATACCTGCGGCCGTACGATATCCCAACAACATCAGCGCGTGGCTTATGGGTGATGCCACATTCAGATCAACGTAGGGCACGACGCCGGTTAATAAGCCAGAAACGAGAATGTAGAGGATGGTGCAAATCACCAGAGAGCCAATAATGCCACGCGGGAGATCACGCTGTGGGTTAATGACTTCTTCCGCCGCGGTTGAAACAGCATCAAACCCGATGTATGCAAAAAATATGAGGGACGCGCCATTGATGACGCCAGTCCACCCAAACGGCAAAAAAGGCACCCAATTTTTAGGGTTAAACTCAGTGGTGGCTATTCCTATAAATAGAAAAATAACGATTAATTTTACACATACAATCGTATTATTGACAAAAATGCTCGATTTCACACCGGCAACCAGTAATAAAGACAATAAAACAACAATAGTAAATGCTAAGAGATTAAGAACGCCACCTTGCAAAGGACTTTGGAGTAAAGAGGTCGGTAAATGGATCGTTAATGCCAATAATAAATCATTGAAATAACCACTCCATCCGACAGAAACAGCCGCAACAGATAACGAATATTCCAATAATAAATCCCAACCGACAATCCAGGCAATAAACTCCCCAAAGCCTGCATAAGCATAGCCGTAAGCGCTACCACAACCACCCATGGCGGCGGCTAGTTCGGCATAAGATAGTGCGGAACATGCGCAGGCGAATCCAGCCAAAAGATAAGAAAATATAATGCCTGGCCCGGCGTGAGTAGCAGCAACCACGCCAGTAATGATAAAAATACCTGCCCCGACAATGGCCCCTATACCCAGAAGGATAAGATCAAATGCAGACAGACACCGTTTTAATGGCTCACCCTGTGCTGCGACTGGGTTGATGTCTTTTTTACGAAACAAGTCCATGCTTTATCCTATCCGCTGTTCCATCCCTAAAGCCAGGGGTAATTGGTTGGCCATGGCTGTACCAACGTTCTTGGCGACCTGTTCAAACACACTTCGTTTATCTGTGTAATCAATGAGTTGATCTATTTTGATGCGTTCATGTGCCAATTGGTCACTGCTGGCAAAGCCGTCAATCAATCCTCTTTCTTTGGCTTGAAGGCCGGTCCAAATTAAGCCTGAAAAAGTCTCGTCATCTATTTTTAGACGGTTACCGCGCCCGGCCTTCACCTTGTCGATAAATTCCTGATGAATCAAATCCAACATAGTCTGGAGGTTTTTTTCTTGGTTCGAGTCCACAGGTGAAAACGGATCCATAAATCCCTTGTTGCGACCTGCAGTCTGCAGGCGTCGCGCTACCCCCAGTTTGTTTAGGGTATCAACAAACCCAAAACCACTATACATAACACCAATGGAACCAACCAGACTTGATGGATTAGCGTAAATTTCATCGGCGGCTGATGCCACGTAATAGGCCGCTGAGGCGCAGGTATCGATGCACACGGCATAGGTTTTGATCGCGGGGTATTTTTGACGGTAGGTGTGAATGAGGTTGTACATGTAATCAGCCTGCACAGGGCTGCCGCCTGGACTATCAATACGAAAAATAATTGCTTTCAATGCGTTATTCCCATACGCGTTCGCCATGCCTTTACTAAAGCTCTCTGCACTTCCGGAGTGGTTGTCAACTATCTCTCCTTTGATATCAATGAGACCAATATGTGGGTTATTGCGAACAATAAGGTCATTGTGGCCCATGAATAAGAGTGAATAGCTTATAAACATAAGGAATGCAGCAATGATGATGCGTATCGTCCAACGCCAAAAACGCTTGCGTTTTTTATCGGCGAAATATTCAATAATAATCTTGTTTAACAAGGCTTGCGTGTTCGCGTTATCAACAGGTGATGGATGTTCCATGATGGACTACTTGATGTAGCGAAGGGGAAGCCCCATCGTACCAGAACATTTTAGCCAGGGCTACCTGGCTTGATTGACTTAAATTTTTCGTTTAATGTTTGCTGCTGCCATAATTTTTGTGACAATTTCTTCAATCGAGTAGCGTGTTGAGTTGAGGAAAGGGATTTGCTCGCGTCGATACATGCCTTCGACTTCTCCTACTTCGAGACGGCATTGTTCGTTGGAGGCGTATTGGCTGTTTGGTCGTCGTTCCGTGCGGATGTGTTGTAAGCGTTGAGGGTCGATGGTGAGGCCAAACAATTTATGTTTGTAAGGCTTTAAACTGTCGGGCAAGGTAAAATTAGATAAATCATCGTCGGTAAACGGGTAGTTGGCGGCCATAATTCCAAATTGTAAGGCCATGTAGAGGCAACTCGGTGTTTTGCCGCAGCGCGATACGCCAATTAAAATGATGTCGGCACGTTCATATCCTTTTGATTTCAGTCCATCATCATGAGCGAGGGCAAAATTGATGGCTTCAATGCGTTGATCGTAAGAGGCGACATTGGCAACACCGTGCGTTCGTCCAACCGTATAAGAGGATTTTGTTCCTAATTCTTGCTCGAGTGGCGCCACAAAAGTACTAAATAGATCAAGTATGCACGCATTGGCTTGTTTGATGTAGGCACTGATTTCGGGGTTGACGAGCGTGATGAAGGCGATCGCTTTCGTACCCGATGTATCCATACACGCATTAAGCTCTGTAATAA
>CANISA010000077.1 GCA_947470005.1 Legionellaceae bacterium
TATCAAAGGGACCTCGAGCGCGGAACTAACCACACCATCCAGACCGGCTTCCTTTGCTAAACGCGCCAAAAGCGTGACGTGATCGCCGACAGGTAACGGTATCCCCACAGACCTTAAATCATCAGCGTTCAAGCTCGTGAGCACCGTGACCGCAATCAACAACGGCCGATTAACGCCATACGCGTCCAGCGCATGCCTTGCCGCTTGCATCATGGCTAACCCACCTAAGGCATGAACATTCATCATCCAAACACCAAGCTCCGCAGCCGCCGTGCATGCATGCGCCACCGTGTTTGGGATATCATGAAATTTCAAATCGAGAAAAACATTAAATTGCCGCTCAACCAACGCGCGAACAAACACTGCACCAAAGTGCGTGAACATTTCATGCCCCACCTTGAGTGCACACAACGCAGGGTCCAATTGATCAATCAAGGCAAATGCCGTGGATTGATGCTCAACATCCAGTGCCACAATCAGCTTCATTAGTCCCCCTCCAAACCATGAATAGGCTTTATTCGCCCCCATTGCTTGCAACTTGGGCAATGCCAGTGCAATAGCTTGCCTGAAAAGCCACAGTGTCCACAGCGATAGATGGGTTTATTTTCCAAGAATTTACTCGTAATATCATAAAGCATCTGTAATTTATCACGCACTTTTCCATTTGCCGACTCTAAATGCCAATAAATCAAACGATTTAAACCACGTATGGACGGATGCCGACTGAGCTGAGCCGACACAAAATCAATGGCAAGATCGTCACTTTTTTCCTGACGCAAATAGTCTCCAATCACAAAAATCACACAGGCACGGGGATGTTCAGCCAACGTTTGCTCTAAATAATCAACGCACTCGTCCATGGCGTCCAATTCACGGTAGCACTTAAGCAAGGGGCCGATGATTTCTGTTAAAAATTCATGATCTTGCTCTGGCACGCGTTTCAACGCACGAATAGCTTGTTTATGGCGCCCATTTTCTATCTCGAGGGACGCGAGCATTAAACTGGCACGAACCGACTGCTTATCAATGGTTAACGCTTGCTTTATCACAGGGTAAGCTTTGTCGTAAGCCCCCTCCTTCATGGCGACATGACCCATTTCGCAATAATAATGAGCCGCCTGTGCATCCATGTTTCCTCCCGTGGACCCCTCGATTTTTTTAACCACATCGATGGCTTTTTCCCAGGCTTTTTCTTGCTGATAAATGGCCAGAAGCCCATGCAAACTACTCACTTCTCGCGCACCACCAAGCTCCAGCACTTCGATAAAGATACGCTCAGCGCGATCAAATACACCCGCACTCATGTAATCTTGACCTAAGGCCATCAACGCTTCTTTCCGTTGAATAAAACTAAGCTGTGGTCTCGCGATCAAATTTTGGTGAATTCGAATCGCTCGATCCACCTCACCACGACGGCGAAATAAACTCCCGAGCGCTAAATGCGTCTCAACCGTTTCGCTATCCACGTCCAATAGTTTAATAAACACGTCAACTGCTTTATCTGGTTGTTCATTTAATAAATAATTCAAACCAACCACGTATTCTCGAGACAACTGATTTTCAGTTTGATTGTCCTTCATCAAGTAATTACGTCGTGCTAACCACCAGCCCGAGCATGCTGCGGCGGGAAGTAATAATGGCCAGAAATTAATCATCAAAGAACCTCATCAATGTTGATCGTGTAATGGAATAGCACGCAAATTTTTGACTTCTTTTTCTGTAACCTTTAATTGGCTTTTTATTTTATGGCATTCTGCCTTCAGTCGCCAATACCGTCCTATAAAGAGAAAAAACCCCACCAACATACCAACGCCTAACATGAGGGTCATTAAAACAGAAACAGGCATCGTCAGGGTGGTCAAATAAAGATTAACGTGAGCCGTTCGTGCATTTAACGCAGCAAAGCTCACGCCAACTAAAATCAATAGAAGATAAAACACCGTCATCAGCATACGCATCTGATCTATCCTTTTGTTAACTTTATTTATCTTAAAAAAAAAGCGTAGATAACTACGCTTTTTTTAAAAGAAAGAGCATCCTTACTCGCTGTCTTTCTCACTGTCTTTACTTGCCATTTTCTCTTTCAGTAAGTCACCAATGGTCGTTGATATAGACGAGACATCACTACTACCGCTGCGAGAATACTTCTTGATTGCATCAGCCTGCTCTTGAGCATCTTTCGCTTTCACAGACAGGGTAATGGTGCGGCTCTTCCTATCCACGTTGATGATTTTTGCTTCAATTTCATCGCCTTCTTTAACCAACGTTGTCGCATCGTCAACTTTGTCATCAGACAGATCATTCGCACGAATGGTTCCGAAAACATCCGCTGCTAATTCAACCGTCACTAACTTCGCATCAACTGCTGTGACCTTACCTTTAACCACAGCACCTTTTGTGAACTCATCAGCAAAGCTACTGAAGAGATCGCCTTCCAACTGCTTCAACCCTAAGGAAATGCGCTCACGCTCAGCATCAATGGCCAGAATAACGGCTTCCAATTCTTGACCTTTCTTGAACTGTTTAACCGCTTCTTCACCAGGCACTGTCCAAGAAATATCAGACAAATGCACCAAACCATCAATCTCACCATCCAAACCAATAAAGATACCAAAATCAGTAATGGAACGAATCTTACCACTGACTTTTTGACCCTTACTGTGGCTTAGAGAGAACGTCTGCCATGGGTTGCCTAAACACTGCTTCATCCCTAAGGAAATCCGGCGCCGCACTTCATCTATTTCAAGGACCATCACGCCAACCAAGTCACCCATAGAGACGACCTTGCTTGGATGAACATTTTTATTCGTCCAATCCATTTCTGACATGTGAACCAAGCCTTCAACGCCTTCTTCTATCTCAACAAAACAGCCGTAATCCGTAATATTAGTTACTTTTCCGTCAAGCCGTTTGCCTACAGGATAACGGTCAACCAGATCCACCCATGGATCGTTACCTAATTGCTTCATGCCTAAGGAAACCCTGTTACGCTCAGGATCAAAGCTCAATACTTTAACTTTTACGTCTTGACCAACGGTCAACACTTCACTTGGATGTTTCACGCGTTTCCACGACACATCCGTGATGTGCAGCAAGCCATCAATACCGCCCAAATCAATAAAGGCGCCGTAATCGGTGAGGTTTTTAACAACCCCATCCAGTACTTGGCCATCATGAAGCGACTCAAGCAAGGCTTGTCTATCTGCACTGCTTTCTTCTTCAACGACTGCCCGACGAGAAACCACGATATTGTTGCGTTTCAAGTCCATTTTAATAACTTTAAATTCAAGTTCTTTGCCTTCAAGATAAGACGGGTCACGTACCGGTCTCACATCAACCAACGAACCCGGTAAAAAGGCTCGAATGGTACCAATCTCAACGGTGAAACCACCCTTGACTTTACCTGAAATCAAACCAATCACCGTCTCATTATTTTCATGTGACTTCGACAGTCTGCGCCATGCTTCTTGACGTTTTGCTTTTTCACGAGAAAGCAGGGTCTCACCATGACCATCTTCGACTGCATCTAATGCGACTTCAACCACATCGCCAATGACAATCTCTACTTCACCGTTTTTATCTCGAAACTCGTCGAGAGAAACAATGCCTTCCGATTTTAATCCAGCATTTAAGGTCACGTAATCATCATCCATATCAATGACTGTTGCATTGATAATGGCACCAGGATAAAACTGTGCACCGATGATGCTTTGCTCAAATAATTCTTTAAAACTTTCAGACATGTTATTAAACTCAAATTAGTAAAAAAATAAAAAAACGAGCTCCGCTCATTTCCCCCCCAAACACACTCACAACCCCAAATGAACAACCAACTGCAGCACCTGGTTAAAAACTTCTTCGACAGTTAATCCTGTCGTATCAATTGCTATCGAATCCTTCGCGGGCGTTAATGGTGCATGCGCCCGAGCCATATCCCTTTCATCGCGTTGAGTGAGCTCATCAACAACTTGTGCGAGGGTATCATTTTTCCCGCTTTTCTTCAACTGAAAATAACGTCGCAGTGCGCGTGCCTCAGACGTCGCAAACAAATAAATCTTCAGCACCGCATCCGGAAAAACGACAGTCCCCATGTCTCGGCCATCCGTCACTAAGCCCGGTGGCACTGCAAACGCACGTTGACGCATCAACAAGGCCTCTCGAACCTCTGGGATCGCCGCTAATTTAGAGGCTTGTTGGCCGCAATGTTCGCTGCGTATCACGTCATTAACCACTGTGTCATTTAATAACACAGCCTCTCCATCAAAACGAAGGCGCATACGATGTGCAAGATCGATGAGTGCCGCACGTGACTCGACGTCGATGCGCTCTTGTTCTACAGCCAGTGCAAACACACGATAAATCGCACCACTATCAAGAAAATGCCACCGCAACTGACCCGCTAACAGATGACAGAGCGTGCCTTTACCCGTCCCGCTCGGACCGTCCAGGGTAATGACCGGCACCGTGTTTTTATGATTCATCATCCGCTCTCACTATTGCTAATTTAATTTGATTTGCCGTGTTGATAAAGTCTGGAAACGACGTTGAAACAGCACTACAGTTTAGCACCGTCACCGACGAGCGAGCAACGGAACCGGCGATCGCAAACGCCATTGCCACGCGGTGATCCCCTCCACTGGAGACAACCCCTCCGCCTAAAACACCTCCATGAATCACCACGCCGTCCCCATCGGCATAAGCCTCAATGCCCAAACGCTGTAACCCATCAACCATCACCCCAATGCGATCACTCTCTTTAAAACGTAATTCCCGTGCGCCTTGTAAACGCGTGATACCTGACGCGCACGCTGCCGCAATAAACAGGATAGGGAATTCATCAATCGCAAAAGGCACCATGGCAGCAGGAATGGTTATCCCGTTCAGGCGCGCGTAACGCACATGCAGGTCAGCAACAGGCTCGCCCCCCAGCACATGTTGATTACTCATGGATATCGATGCACCCATGGCATTTAACACATGAATCACACCCAAACGCGTCGGATTCACGCCCACGTTACTTATCGTCAGTTCGGAGCCGGGAATAACGATCGCTGCCACCATAAAAAAAGCCGCGGAAGACAAGTCGCCCGGCACCCTCACCTCGGTTCCCTTTAGCGTGTGCGCGGCATCGATCACCAAAGCATGGTCTGCTGTTTGATAAAAGGGATAAGAAAAAGCCGTGAGCATGCGCTCGGTGTGGTCCCGTGTCGGCATGGACTCGATGATCCGCGTCTTTCCTCGCGCAAAAAGGCCCGCCAAGATTAACGCCGTCTTAACTTGTGCACTGGCGTGCGGCATTTCATAGTCTATCCCCTGCAAACAAGCCCCGCCCCGAATCAAAACCGGCGGTTGATTGGCTTTGGTGGTGATAAACGCACCCATCTGAATCAGCGGACGACTGACCCGGCCCATGGGCCTCCGGTGTAAACTGTCATCACCCATCAGCATGCTATCAAACGATTGAGCGGCTAAAAGCCCCATCAGTAACCGCATCGTCGTCCCTGAGTTGCCACAATCCAAAGGACCGATGGGTTCCTTCAATCCGTATTTCCCTACCCCGTGAACCACAACCTGGTGTGCTACCGCGTGCTCAACAGGCACCCCCATGGCCTCAAGCGCACGCCTCGTGCTCACGCAGTCATCACCCTCAGAAAAACCATGGATGGTCGTTACTCCCTCAGCGAGCGCGCCTAAAAATAACGCACGATGCGAGATGGATTTATCTCCAGGAACCGTGATAACACCGCTCAACGATGAAACCGGATGACTCACCCAATGACACGGCCTCACGCAACACGCGCTGCGAAATCTTGCATAAACGCAATCAACGCGTCCACCCCCGAAAGCGGCATGGCATTGTATAAACTGGCTCGAAACCCACCGACAAGGCGATGCCCTTGCAACGCATACAACCTGCAATCATGCGCACGACGTAAAAATTCGCCTTCACGCCGTTGATCACTCAGTGTAAAGCACACGTTCATCAGCGAACGAGCAGACGGCGTGACGGGGGCGTGATAGCAGGAGGATGAGTCAATATAAGCATACAATTTGGCTGATTTTTGGCAATTTAATTGGTACAGCGCATCAACGCCTCCCTGCGTTTTGATCCACTGAAACATTTTGGCCGCAAAATAGCACTGAAACGTAGCGGGCGTCGCATACAATGACCGCTCAGCGACGTGTGTTCGATAATCAAACATGGTCGGTAAACACGATGCAGGAGGCACTTCAAGCAAATCAGCTCGAACAATCACGATTGTTAACCCCGCCGGCGCGATATTTTTCTGCGATCCAGCAAAAATTAACCCAAAATCAGTCACGCGAAGCGGTTCACTCAATAAACAAGAGGTCATGTCCGCGACAAGCGGTCGATCAAATACCTCAGGCTGCGTTGGAAAACGGATCCCATTAATGGTTTCATTCGGCGTGTAATAAACATACGACGTCTCGTCCCTTAGGGCTGACGCATCGAACACGGGAAGCTCATAAAAATCAGACGACGCGGAACTGGCCACACAATACGCTGAAGATAATCGGGCCGCCTCCTGATACGCCAGGGCAGACCATACGCCAGAGACCAAATAACCGCCTTGCTGTGGGGGATGAAGCAAATTCATCGGCACCATCGCAAACTGTGTGCGTGCAGCGCCGGTGAGAAACAAGACATGGTAATCATCGGGGATAAGCAGGAGCTCACGCAAATCTGCTTCGGCATCAGCCATTAATTGCGTAAATTGCGCCGTGCGATGCCCAACTTCCAGAATGGACATATCAAGCCCGTGCCAATCGAGTAACTCTGCTTGTGCTTCCCGTAAAATAGATTCGGGAAGCATCGCAGGCCCTGCTCCGAAATTATAGCCCCGCGTCATCATCACCTGCGGGCGTCACATCATCTTCATCTGCATTGCTTAGCGCTTCATCCTCTTCAGAAAAATCGCCCTCAGGAAGGCCCGCATCTTGAATCTCTTCGATACGCTGCATCCCAACAACATGCTCACCTGACGTCACTTGAATCAGACGTACACCTTGAGTATTACGGCCAATGATGGATAATTCGCCGACTTTAAAGCGCACCAATGTCCCTTGATCCGTAATAAGCATCGCTTCATCCGATTCTTTCACTTGCAACGCACGCACAACTTTACCATTACGTTCATTCACCTGAATAGAAATCACACCCTGACCACCCCGCCCCGTCACACGGTATTCTTCAACTTCGGTTCGTTTGCCATAACCAAACTCTGTGGCGGTGAGAATCGTACCCGTCACTTGTGCAACAACCAGCGAAATCAACGATTGGCCCTCGACCAGACGGATTCCACGCACACCCCGAGCGGTCCGCCCCATGGGTCGGATCAAGTTCTCATCAAACCGAATCACTTTCCCTGCATCAGAAA
>CANISA010000078.1 GCA_947470005.1 Legionellaceae bacterium
ATGGCTCTTGCAAGAGCCTTTCATAACCGAATAGAAACCCCATTATGCAGCTGTTCTTTTTTAGACAGGCTCTCGATTACAAAACTTTACAGCAGTATACGGACTCAATCTTGTTTCACTGCGGCTCATCTGTGAGTCGAGCTATAGAAACATTATGTTTTACGTGGCAACCATGTACAATTATCACGTATCACTTGGGACGGTTTTCAATATTATTGATGAGGCAGCAGATAAGGCTCCACCCATCAATCAATCGTATGATTTGAGCCCGATTAAAGACAGCGCATCTGATTTTTTGAACCATGCCGTTAATGATGCAGATAACGCGGCGGCTCCTGTAAGAGCAGCGCACTAAAAAGTATGCCAGCTTCAATCACAATCACCCTAACATTGGCAGCATGACGCTTCACGGGTATAATGCCTGACGATGTCTTATCCGGAGTATAAAATGAACACAACCATAACCATGGATTCGGGTGATGAATATTTGCAGAACAAGCCAGGCGGGCAGCTGGCGGTGATTCGTGAGCAAAAAGGGTATAGTGCGGAGTACGTGGCAGGCAAACTTCATTTGCGTGTTCGTATTATTCAATTATTGGAAGCAGATGATTACCACAACATGCCTGAGCCTGTGTTTATTAAAGGTTATTTACGAGCCTATGCCAAATTATTAGATGAAGTGCCTGAGCCGTTTATTGAGACCTTTAATCGGTGCTACTCGAGCGAGCGAAAATTAGAGCGAGCCTTGTGGCAAAGTCGTCGGCAAACCAACAAAGCCGAGCACACGGTGCGTTGGGTCACTGGCTTTTTTGCTATCGCTGTTTTTGTGGCCGTGATGATGTGGTGGAATAAAAATAAAGAGGCTGAAGTGTTGTTTCCCTCAACAGTGAGTCAAGCAGAAGTCATACCGAGCACCTCGGAAACTGAAATTCGGTTGACTGACTTATCAAAAATGCGATCGCTGCTCTCATCCGTTAGCCAAGCTGTTCCGTTGGAAAATCCAAGTGAGTGATCGTCTCCAAGCCGTTCGTGGCATGAGTGATGTGTTACCCGAGCAGACGTACGCGTGGCGTTTTTTAGAGCGGACGGTTGCGGATTGCTTGTTTACCTATGGGTATCGAGAAATTCGAATGCCTCTGCTGGAAAGCACGCAGTTGTTTAAGCGATCCATTGGCGAGGTAACGGACATTGTTGAAAAAGAAATGTACACGTTCACCGATCGAAATGGTGATAGTCTCACCTTAAGGCCAGAGGGCACGGCAGGTTGTGTTCGCGCATGCTTGGAGCATGGGTTACTGCATAATCAGCAGCAAAAACTCTGGTATGCCGGGCCTATGTTTCGTCATGAAAAACCCCAGAAAGGCCGCTATCGTCAATTTAATCAATTAGCCGTGGAGGTGTTTGGGATATCAGGTGTTGGCATTGAGCTTGAAATGATTGCCATGTGCAAACGACTTTGGCAGGATTTAGGTCTTTTGGATGTGCTGACGTTGCAGATCAATACGCTCGGGGAGTGGACGGAGCGTCAGGCTTATCGTGATATTTTGGTTGCTTATTTTCGGTCACACATGGATGAATTAGACGAAGACAGCCAGCGACGGTTAGATAAAAACCCGTTGCGTATTTTGGACAGTAAAAATCCGACCATGCAACGCCTTATTCAAGAGGCTCCCCAATTGCTAGATACGCTTGGGGAGGTTAGCCGGCGACATTTTTTTGACGTGTGCGCAGGGTTAGATGCGTTAGGCATCAGCTACGTCGTTAATCCTTGTTTGGTTCGTGGTTTGGATTATTATGAGCACACCGTGTTTGAGTGGGTGACTGATCAATTAGGGAGTCAGGCTACGGTTTGCGCGGGCGGGCGTTTTGACCGACTCGTGGAGCAATTGGGTGGACGGCCTACGCCTGCGGTTGGATTTGCAATGGGTGCAGAACGGTTGCTGCTGCTCATGAGTATGCGTTCAACAGGAATCATGGCCGAACCACTTCCAACGCTGTATATTGTCGCCGACGGAGAGGGCTGTTTGTTGCAGGCGTTAATCTTGGCGGAAACATTGCATCAACAAGAGCCTGGATGGGGTGTTTTGGTTCATACGTCAGGTGGTGGCTTTAAAAATCAGTTTAAAAAAGCAGATAAAAGTGGTGCCCTGTTGGCACTGGTGCTTGGTGAAGATGAAGTGCGTCAGGGTAAGGTAGGCATTAAAGATTTGCGCGGTCAAAAAGAGCCGCAATGCGTTCCTCAATCGGATGTGCATCGAACCATCCGATCGTACTTAGGAGAATAATGTGTCGATTTGCATGACAGAAGAAGAGCAGTTGGATGCGATAAAAAAATGGTGGAAGCGCCACCATCGCCTCATTACTGTGGTTTTATCCATCGTACTGCTGTTGACCGCAGGGTACCGTTATTGGAACTGGCACGTGGAAAAAGTGAACCAGCAAGCATCAGAGGCCTATGAACGGTTGATGGTTGCAGTTTCACAAAAAGATAATAAAGCGGTGCGTTCTTATGCCAAGCAATTATCAACAGCGTATCGTCAGACTGTTTATGGTGACGTGGCTCATCTCACCATGGCTCACTATTTTGTGATGCATGCACAAGAGGCTAAAGCACGCGAAGAGTTAGCTTATGTTGTTTCTCATAGTAAAATGCCTGCATTGCAGCATATTGCAAGCATTCGGATCGCCCGAATATTGCTGTCAGAGAAGGCCTATGATCAAGCACTCGCTCAATTGGATAAAATAACCGATGCAACGTACCTGCCCTTGGTTAATGAATTGAAAGGTGATGTTTTTGCCGCAACGGGACGCGCGTCAGAAGCAAAAGCGCTGTATCAGGAAGCAAGTCTTGATGCGAAGAAACGTGGCGTGACTAATCTTTTTTTAGATATGAAAATGAATGAAAATTAAAGAGGTTTTCAACGTGTTAGCTCAGAAACGATGGATAGTGCTTGGGTTTTGTTTGTTATTACAAGCGTGTGGGCAGGTGGATGATTACCTGCTCGGGAAAGACAACACGCCTAAGCCCCGGGCCCTGCCGCCTATAAAATCGGCAATTCAATTGACCGAACAGTGGTCGATTACGGTTGGAAAACCGAGTTACTCGGGAGGAGCATTGAAGCTGGCGCCTGTGGTCCAGGGAGATATGCTCTATGTGGGAGAGTCTCATGGCAACGTCTTGGCGGTTGATAAAAAAACAGGAAACGTTCATTGGTCAACGCAATTAAAACAAGGCTTAGTGAGCGGCCCGGTGGTCTCTAATGGCACCCTTGCTGTGGGCACAACGAATGCGGGTCTTGTTCTATTGAATGAAGCGGATGGGCAAGAGCGTTGGCAGGCTACGCTGTCGGGCGACGTATTGTCCAGTCCTCTTCTGACGGACGAACGGGTCATCGCAAAGACCATTGATGGTCATTTGGTTGCGTTTGACCTGCATACGGCTAAAAAGCAGTGGGAAATGGATCACGGGGCGCCGAATCTAATCTTAAAGGTCAGTTCTTCGCCGGTTCGAATGGGAAATCTTGTGCTGGTTGGTTTTTCAGATGGAAAACTTGACGCGGTTGATTTGGACTCTGGTCGAGTACTGTGGCAGCGTAGCATTGCCTATGCCAGTGGATCGAGCGATGTTGAGCGGTTGGTGGATATCGATGCTGACCCCATTGTGCGAGGGAATGTTGTTTATTTAGCAAGTTATCAGGGATACGTCGGTGCGATGGGGCTTGAAAATGGCCAATTTGTTTGGAATAAACCAGGTTCTACCTATAAAAATTTAGCCTTGGATGAAAACAGTGTGTACATGTCAGACAGCAATGACACGGTATGGGCGTTTAATCGAAGTAATGGTCAGGTTCAATGGAAGCAACCTGCGTTAGCTGCACGAGGACTAACCGCGCCGGTCATCATGGGGCATTATGTGCTGGTGGGTGATAAAACAGGTCTGCTGCATGTGCTTGATGCACAACAAGGTGAGCCAGTGGCTCGTCTTCAACTGGGTAGCGCAATAGATGTTGCTCCAACCATTTCGGGCAATCGTGCGTATGTTATGACGGCTGCAGGTCAATTAACGTGTTTTTCTGTGGGGGAGTAAGATGTTGATCCCCGTTATTGCTTTGGTCGGTCGCCCTAATGTTGGGAAATCGACTTTTTTTAACCGATTAACGCGCACACAAGATGCGTTGGTTGCTGATTTTCCGGGTCTCACGCGAGACAGACAGTATGGAGATGTTACCTTTGAAAACAAACCGTTTGTGGTGGTTGATACCGGTGGCATTGGCGTAGACGATCGGGCGGTTGATGCGTTGATGTCCACGCAATCGGCGGTAGCCCTTGAGGAGGCTGATCGTATTTTCTTTTTAGTGGATGCGCGAGCAGGGCTGACCTCCATTGATCAAAACATTGCTACTCGCCTTCGAAAATTAGGTAAACCTATTGATTTAATTGTCAATAAAATTGATGGTCTTGATGAAGAGATGGCCACGCTGGATTTTCAGGCCTTGGGTTTCGCGTCCGTCTATGGGGTGTCAGCGACGCACGGACGTGGCGTTCACGCGTTGTTGCATGAGGTGACCGCACACTTTCTTCCTACGATTGAAGACGTGCTTCCGACCGATGATGGGGCGATTAGTATTGCCTTTGTTGGGCGTCCTAACGTGGGCAAATCAACCTTAATTAATCGTATCCTTGGCGAAGAGCGAGTCGTGGTTTATGACATGCCCGGGACTACGCGAGATAGCATTGCTGTGCCGTTTCAACGCGATGAGCAAGCGTATGTGTTAGTGGATACAGCCGGTGTCCGCCGGCGTGCGCGGGTGGATGAAAAAATTGAAAAGTTTTCAATTATTAAAACACTCCAATCCATTAAAGCATCTCATGTTTGTCTCATGCTGATTGATGCGCGGGAAGGGTTAACCGATCAAGATCTTCATTTGCTTGGCTTTATTATTGAAACGGGCAAGGCACTTGTGATCGCGGTGAATAAATGGGATGGTTTGAAAGAAGACCACAAAACACACGTTCAAGAAGAGTTGATCAGAAAACTGCACTTTGCTAATTTTGCAAAGATTCGTTTTATCTCGGCCTTGCATGGCAGCGGCGTTGGAATTTTATTTAAGGACATTTTGCAGGCGTACCGTTCAGCTATGCAGCCTTTTTCGACACCTGTTATCACGCGCCTATTACAAGAGATGGTCACACAACATGCTCCTCCATTGGTCAGTGGTCGGCGAATTAAGTTGCGATATGCGCACGCTGGCGGGCACAATCCGCCATTGATTGTTATTCATGGTAACCAGTTAGAGTCGTTACCTGATAGTTATAAACGTTATTTAACAAAAGCTTATACGGAAAAACTTGGGCTTGTGGGGACGCCATTAAAATTGGAGTTCAAACAAGGCGAAAATCCATATAAGGGGCAGAAAAATAAATTAAACGAACGTCAGCTTAAACAAAAAAGACGTTTGATGACCTGGGTTAAAAAGCGTTAACATTGCGCGAAATAGACAGGGATTGATAAACATAGGAATATCATGATGTTAAAGGCAATGTACAATGATCTTGCAGAAAATTATGCCACGGCCGATCAATTTGGATCAATCAGCGAAAGCCACCGAGTAGCCATCGATCAGATTCAACGTTCCAATCTTGGAAATCGAGCCCATTATAAAGTGTTGGATCTTGGCGTAGGTGATGGCGCTTTTTTGAAAAAATTAAAGCGACAGATGCCGCTCGCAGAATTTACCGGTATTGATGTGTCCGGTGAAATGTTAAGGCTTGCACGAGAAGCGTTGCCCCTAACAACGATTGAAGCCAGTGCGACTGAAGTGGGTCATTATCTTCCCCCACACAGCCAAGATTTGGTCCTTGCACATTTTATAAATGCCTACATACCAATCAATACGTTGTTTAGTTCAGCAAATGAGCTTACGCGCGCCACGGGTTATTTCTCCCTGATTACCACAACGTACGATTCCTTTCCCATCGCGCAACAATATTTGGCTAATTTTATCGCGAAAGGCTCGTTGCTGAGCAGTGTGGTTGGCCATTATTACAAATCGATTGTAAAAAATACGACCGTTGCGGCCAGTGAAGAAGATTTATTGAAGGCGTTTACCCAGCACGGGTTTGAGGTGTTGGAGCATCACCGATTGCGGTTGCCGATCGTGTTGAATAACATCGATGAGTTGGCTTTGTTTGGTATTGAGGGCACTTGGTTTTTGAATAGCTTATCTATTCGTATGTTTCCTAAGCACTTTTTAGTGCAACGGTTAAAGCGTTTGTTTGATAAAATGTTCACCTTCCCTTATCAAGATACGCACATTATTGATGTGGTCTTGGCAAGAAAATAGACATGTGGTGGTTTCATGACGATCTTAAAAAAATCGCTTCATCGTCTTCATGCTTCGTTAATCAAGCAAACGTTGGAGTCCAGTCAGCAGATTAGTTTGTTTGCTTGGGTCATGTTGATTAACTTCCCGCTCTTTGGTTTTCTTTGGTCGATTGAAAACAAGCTGACCGTGGATGAGTGGGTGTTGCGCTCCATCGCGACCGCATTGTGTGGTCTGTTGGCATCGAATCGCTGGTGGTCTTCGTCCATGTTACGCGGATGGTTACCCTGGCTATGGTACGTCACCTTGCTGTTTTGTTTACCACTCTTTTTTTCTTATGCGGTGCTTCTTCACCATGGTTCGACGATTTGGTTGATGAATTGTGTCTCCGCTGTTTTTTTTCTGTTGCTGCTGACGCGTGTACTGGATGCACTGGTCTTGATGGCCTTAGGCCTCGTCATCGCGTTCGTTGGTTACGTCTACGGGGCAGAGCATGCCATGCTCTACCGGCCAGGCAATATTTCTATATTAGGTCTTACCATAACCTTTTTGGCAGCAATTATTATAGGTGCCTTGTTTGCAAGGGACAGGGAGTTGATTCAGGCGAGTCGAATCTCAGGGATGCGGCTTTTTGCAGGTAGCTTGGCTCATGATCTACGCACATCGTTTGCAAGTATCCATTTGCAAGCCCATCTGCAAGCGCTCCTGATTGATAAACTCAAAAATCCTGATCTCCAAGTAGATTTAAGAAAAAGTTTAAACAAAATCATCCGTGGAATTGAAATGGGGAACCAGTTAATTAGCATGCAATTGAACAATATTCAGCAAGAGAAATTTGATACGCAAGCGTTTAGCATCTGTTCAATGAATGCCTTACTGGATAAAA
>CANISA010000079.1 GCA_947470005.1 Legionellaceae bacterium
ACAGCGGCATCAGCGCAAAAAAGACTAAATAGCTCATCCATCCGTCTTGCTCAGGAGCAAACACGTTTTTCCCCACGGTCTTGCGAGATGTCCACAATCCAACGGCCGCAATAATCGGCCAAGGCAATAATCCAGCAAACGCATAAACCCAAATCATGCCGTAGGGTGCGGCGTGAGCAAATCCATATTTATCCCCCTGCCATGCCGGCTCTAAAAATCGGCTAAGATGCTCTCCTATCACAAAGTACTGCAGAAAACCGGGCGTGCGAATTTCAGCAAGAACATACCATGGCAATGCAATTGCAAGCATCAGGAGGCTCCCAAAAACCCAGGGCAGACGTTGCCATAACAGGCCGTAGGCGTGCTGTTTCATCCCCCACATCAACAGAGGGCCCATCACCAGCACCCCCACCAACGGGCCTTTAGCAAGAAGCCCGAGTCCTAAGCCCACAAAAAAAAGAATGCCCCACGGCTTACTGTCTTCGCTCACCGAAAACCAACACGCAACCATGCATAAGGTCGTGCAAAAGAGCAGGGCAGGATCGGTCATTACCGTGCCTGCATTCAGAAAAAAATAAGGCGTCCCAGCCAAAACGACCACTGCGATCATGGCAAAATCAGATCCACGCCGCCGCGCTGCCAACAGCCCAACTAACCCCAAAACACATAAAGAGAAACACAATGAAGGCAAACGTGCGGCCCAACCATTAACCCCCAGCCATTTCATTGAAAACGCAGAAAGCCACATCGATAACGGTGGCTTGGCCCAAAATGGCTCGCCATAAGCCTGCATCGGCGTCACCCAATTGCCTGTCTCCAGCATAATACGTGCAATTTCACCGTAACGTGCCTCCGTTGAGTCATTTAGAGGAAGTGCATCCATCGCAATGAGGCGACACAGCAATAAAAAACCCAAGACGAAAAAAACAAAACCGTATCGAATCGTCGAGCGTTCATTCAGTGTGCTTTTGGTCACGTGCGACATGTAATCTCCTCGCGTTGAGCCTGTAATTCAAACGATTGCTCGTCTAAGTCGTGCAGAAACGCATCACTCATCAAGTAAGTCAATTCGTGGTGCCGTGACGCATGCAGCGGATCATCCTTGTTGTTTGATTTCATGCCGGGGTGGCACATAATCAGCCCACGATCCTCGCTGGCTAATAAAAATTGTTTAAAATAACGCCGATAATGGCGTGCTTGTCTAAATGGATAAACACCGCTGAAACTTGTGTTCACCGGAATGCCTGATTGAATCAGTGCGCGCTTAAACGAGCCACCTCCCAAGCCGGCTATCAGCTGTGCTTTGGGAAAGCCAACCACGCGTGGGCCACCCACAGTCACTCGCACAAACGATGTCAATGCTTCATTCACATGCAGCGATCGGAGCACGTCTCGCACCACAGGGAATTGATGCACATGTTGATGTCCATCAATAAAATCAGGATCCTTTCCCATGACTCGTCGAAATGCGTCCAATTGTGCATGGCATTCCGCGTCGACTACCGCCCGATCCATGCGTCCGAGATAACACGCTGACGCGATCGCAAGCAAGCCCTTAAATGAGCGACCATAATGCGTTTTCCAAGGAATACTTTGCGCATAACCCCAGGTTAAATTAAGGTGCAAGCCAACGAAACAACCGGATTGCTCGCGGCTCAATGCCAAGCCAGCCTGAGGCCAACGAGGTGCTGTCGTGAGACAACTCACCGCATTGATTCGTCCCGCGGCAACTGCTCGACGTATACCATCAGAAATAGCATCATTTTGAGCATAATCATCCGCACACAAAATAATCTGTTTTCTCATGATCAACGATCTAAATCAGGTTTTGTACGACGATAAACCACGAAGTTATTCACTAAAAATCCTGTTGATACAGACCAACCCATGCCCAGTAAAATAGCTATCCAGCGGGGAAACGAAAATGACTCAATCAACGTGTACTCAATCAGCTCAACAATGGATAAATTCGTGAGACTCACCGTGATAAATCCTATCAATCGAATACCAGCCCGATCGCGAATTTTAAAGGTATAGCGTAAATTCATAAAAAAACTAAGCAAAATGGTCGTCAAATAACCCATCGCGGTATAAACCAAATACCCCAAACCAAGCGAGGACCCAGCATACATGACGAGGAAACAAAGCACGGTGTTGAGTGCGCCCACCATTAAATAACGTCGAAATTTATCAATCAGCGCGAGTAAGGCTATCATGTGTGATATCTTGTTTTACGTAATATAACGGTCGATTTTTTGTTTCGACCAAGATGCGGCTAATGTATTCTGAAATAACCGCCAAGAAAAGAAATAAAACCGAAAAAAGCCCCGACACAAGAAAGATAACGGACGCCATCCCGTTCGCTAACGCTTGGTGCAAAAATAATTTTTCAATCAACACAAAGCCTGCATACCCCATCATGAGAATACTAATCAAGATGGAAAAAACTGACATTAACCGTAAAGGCCGCGCAGAAAAACCAATGATTGAATCCAACGACAAATTAATCAGCGCACTCAAATGATATTTACTTTTCCCCGCCGGCCTCGGTGGACACGCATAAGGCAACATGGCTGTGTTAAATCCCACGTACGCGAACATCATCACCAAATGGCGGTTACTTTCTTTCATTTGCTTCAATGACTCAACGACTGTTTTACTTAAGAGCCGATAATTCCCGTGCTCAGATTGAATATCCAACCCCGTCATTTTTCGCGACACGTAATAAAAAAAGTGGGCTGTAATTTTTTTCAACCAAGGCTGATGAACACGATTGGTTCGAGAAGCACACACCACGTCAAACCCTTCGTCTGCCTTTTTTACAAGATCAGGAATAAGCGCTGGCGGGTGCTGCAAATCAGTATCCATTAAAATCACGGCGTCGCCCGTAGCGCAATCCAAACCCGCAGTCAATGCAATTTCATGCCCATAATTTCTTGATAAACAAAGCAAGCGGATCGCTTTATTCGCTTTTACAAAGGGCAGACACACAGCGCGCCCCTGGTCAGTGGATCCATCATCAATCAAAATGAGTTCATAATGAAGAAAATGAGCATCCAGAATCGCCAGTGTCTTTTCCAAGTATTGCGCGATCACTGCCTCTTCATTATAAAAAGGAGCTACAATGGATAATTTACCCCGATGCAATGACGCCATGCTGTTACTCACCTTTCATTCGTCGCTTATCTTATGGAAAGACTTCATCGTCATCAATTACTTTTTCATCGATGACCTTTGTTACACACGAGTCGGACCACACATTTAATGCCGTTTCTAACATGTCAATCAAACTATAAAAAGGCAAAATCACCCCCATCAAGGTAATCGGCACGTTCATGCTGGCAAGCAGACTTACGCTCAAGAAAAAACACCCCATGGGGACGCCGGCATTCCCGATCGCTGCAACCGTTGCAACGACCACCCATAACGACATAGAGGGAAACGAAATCGGCATCCCATTATTTTGCATGAGGTAAATAACCGTTGTAAAAATAAACGCCGCACACCCATTCATGTTAATGCTTGTACAAAGAGGTAAGACAAACCGACTGATTTGCGGCCTAACATGGAGTTTTTTCTCGATCGTATCCATGGTTACAGGCAACGTACCCACCGAGGACTTAGAAAAAAAGGCCAGCGACAACGCCGGCAACATCCCTTTCATTGCCCCAAAGGGATTAATGCCATGCAGTTTCAACCACAACGGCAAAACAACAAACCCCTGAATCAAATTAGCCAACACAATGACCAGCAAATATTGTCCAAGCCCTTTAAGATCGCCCCCACCACGTAACTGAAGCACCGTTGACGTAATAAACCCGTATAACCCTAATGGAATAATCATAATGACCCAGCGCGTGATCACCATCATCAGGCCATGAGCCCCACGAAAAAAATGAGTGATGGTCTGCCTGGCATCCTGATCCGGAATAAAACGAATCGCTATCCCCATGATTATCCCTAAAAAAAGAACGCTCAGCACTTGATTTTCAAGAAACGGAGAGAAAAACGTGGTAGGGATTAAGTTAGCAACGTGCTCAAGGTAACTGCCACTTGGGGTCTGTGCCGCGCCCAACGCATGACTGCCTAACGATACGGGGCGAGGAGCAATCAGCAGGTACAACAAACAACTGATCGCCGCGGCAACCAAGGTAGTGCCTAAGGTGTAACACAGGGTCCTTTGCCAAACACGACGCATCAACCCATCCGATCGATAATTAGACAAGGTCACAATGATGGACAAAAATATAATAGGAAGGCTGATGCATTTAAATATTCGAATAAATACATCGGCAATAAAAAGCCCCGCTGCTTGAAAAAAAGCAACATCAGAAAACCCGCTCCATAAACCAAGTAGGATCATCACTGCATATATAATCGGCGTACGAATAGCAGGGGGCATCGCAAGATCCCGCATGAGGTGGTTCTTTATTTAATCAAATTAGCTCGTACTTTAACATATGACCATCGAGTGTCAAGCAAGACCAGAGTAAAAACCAGGGTTGTCTGCTTTAACTAATTGATAATCAAATACATTTCAAAACGTCTTGAAGTTGCTTAACCGCCTCCACTTCAATCCCAACCGCTTGTTTAGGTGCGTTCGCATAAGGGACAATCGCTCGTTTAAAGCCGTGTTTGGCGGCTTCTTTTAATCGCTCCTGCCCACTTTGAACAGGCCTTATCTCACCTGCTAGCCCGACCTCACCAAAAATAATGGTCTCGTGATCAAACACTCGATTACGCAAACTCGAGACAACAGCCGCGATCAACGCCAAATCGCTGCCCGTCTCCATCACTTTGACCCCACCCACGACATTGATAAACACGTCCTGATCAAACGTAACGACACCACCATGACGGTGCAGCACGGCCAATAAAATAGCGAGGCGATTGTGCTCAAGACCTGCCGTCACACGTCGCGGTTGCTGGCCATGCGCTTCATCAACCAGCGCTTGTACTTCAACCAACATCGGGCGAGTCCCCTCCCAGGTCACCATGATAGCGCTCCCCGGGGTGGGCTCTGGTTGACGAGAAAGAAAAATTGCCGATGGATTAGATACTTCTTTTAATCCGCGGTCTGTCATTGCAAACACACCCAGCTCATTCACCGCGCCAAAACGATTTTTAATGGCACGAATAACGCGAAATCGACTGTCTGCTTGCCCTTCAAAATACAACACGCAATCCACCATGTGTTCCAGCACGCGAGGTCCGGCTAATGCGCCTTCTTTCGTGACATGACCCACAAGAAAAACGGCTGTTTGCGTCGACTTTGCAAAGCGCACTAACTGTGCCGTCGCTTCCCGCACTTGACTCACACCACCCGGTGCCGAGCTCAAGGTATCCGTGAAAATGGTCTGAACCGAGTCAATCACGATAATTCGCGGTCGCTCTTTTTCTGCGTGAGAAAGAATGGTCTCCACTTGCGTTTCTGCCAACAGACGCAACCCCTTCAACGGCAACTGCAACCGCGTCGCCCGCATCGCGACTTGTTGCAAGGATTCCTCTCCTGTGACATACAATACCGCGTGATCCACCGACAAATGAGCCAAGGCCTGCAACAACAATGTTGATTTTCCTATCCCCGGATCCCCACCAATAAGCACCACCGAGCCATCCACCAGCCCACCGCCTAGCACCCGGTTTAATTCAGACAGCCCCGAGTCAAGACGAACATCTCGGTCAACCACCACGGATTGCGCCGCCGTCACCACCGAACGCTGATTGGCATACTGGGTCACTCGACGTCCCGGCTTAGTCGGCGCCAATCCCGCCTCCTCCACCACGGCATTCCAAGCGCCGCATTGCGTGCATTGGCCCGCCCATTGTGGAAACAGAGCCGCGCATTGGCTACAAACAAAACGGGATTTAACTTTCATAATGCATTCCTGATGAAATGAATGATTCGATCGTACGCTATTGAAACCTGAGAGCAAGGCCGTATAATGCCATCATTTGTTTATTTTCAGGATAACACGGATGGCAAAACCGATTTCATTTGAAAAATCCATCGTAGACCTTGAGTCCATTGTGATGCAACTGGAAAAAGGCGAGTTATCTCTTGATGAGGCATTAAAACAATATGAAAAAGGAATTGGGCTTGCTCGCACGTGTCAAGCAACATTGGCACAGGCTGAGCAGAAAATAGCGGCCCTCTCTGCCATCCCTCCTCTCGAAGGCAACCTGGATGACGAATAACCCAACCGCCAATGCACATCTACTTCGTCATGAGTCCATCTTGGCACGCCTCATGGAGAAGGCAACCATTCCCGCGCCACGTATCAAAGAAGCCATGTTGTATATGTTATTTCCCGGTGGAAAACGCATGCGCCCCTTGCTGGTGTATTTATGTGGCGACGTACTTAACGTAAGCGGCGCAACCCTGGATATCATTGCCGTCGCCATGGAGTTAATCCATTGTTATTCTCTGGTGCATGACGATCTCCCCGCCATGGATAATGACGATTTACGCCGCGGAAAACCAAGCTGTCATCGTGCCTTTGATGAAGCCACCGCTATTTTAGTTGGCGATGGCATGCAGGCGTTAGCCTTTGATATGTTGCTCACGCATTTACCACAACATTTACCGCTATCACAGGTTCTCGCGGTTACGCACGAATTAGTGAAAGCCTGTGGAGCCAGCGGCATGATAAGTGGCCAAAGCCTAGACCTATCCGAGCTGAACGCACCCACCCCCATCAGCGAGTCCGCGTTGTGCGACATTCACCTGTTAAAAACGGGCAAGCTCATCCTCGCTTGCATCAACATGGTGCTTGCCGTGAGTCAGGCGAACCCAGAGGAAGTCCAGGATCTGCGTCAATTTGCAACTCACCTCGGCCTCGTGTTTCAAATGCAAGATGATTACTTAGACCGCTACGACTCATGCAATCAGTTGGGTAAAGGGCGAGCATCCGATGTCGCCAACAAAAAAACGACATTCGCTACGCTCCAAAGCAAAGAGGCCTTACTCGATACTATCCATACGCATTTTAACCATGCAGAGCGCGCCTTAGCACGCTTTGGCAACCAAGCGCTCCCTTTACAGGCCTTGGTGCAATCGCTGTTCCAACGCACCGCTCCATTGCAGCCAGCACACAAGACACACAATTAATTTGACCGAATATTAAACGAACTGGTATACTTCGCGCGTGCACAGCACAAAACAACACAAGTAAAATCCTGTTTTTTCATACTTGGAGTATTA
>CANISA010000080.1 GCA_947470005.1 Legionellaceae bacterium
TGAATCGGCGGCTCCTAAGCTCCCGCCGAAGAGGCTGTTCCAATAAAAGTTAGGAGATATGACTCTAATCACCGCGTTTAATTCAGACGGTACGCGCGGATCACCAAAGGTCCACGATTCTTGACCGTCTTGGATCGTCAAAAGGCCAATCTTTAACTTCGAAAGACGCATGAATAATATTTTTTGGGCTATATTTTTAAGCATTGGGGCCTCATGGGTACTATGGATGAGAATAAAACGGTGCGCCTTTGAGCCAAGTACGCAAGGATTGCCAATAAATGGCGCCGATAACCTTCCCCGTCATGAAGGGGTAATGAATTAAAGCATGCGCTAGATGTTGACTGGTTAAATTCTTTTTATTCAAATTTAGATGGGCGGTAAATAATTTTTTTTCATCCTGAATATTATTCATATGCACTCGCAATTGGCTTTTGGGTACGCTAAACCACCAATCATGCGTGAGATTCATCGGCATGAGAGGCGAAATATGGAATTCTTTTGAAAAAATAAAATGATGATGATCTTGATTCGTTCTATCCGGATGGGTTTTTAAAACGTAACAATGCTGCTCACCCCAAGGTGTATTATTAATTTCAGCAACAATCACCTCTAAATGCTGGCCACTTTTATCATAACAATAATAAAAACTCACTGGATTAAAACAATAACCCCAATAACGCAAATGAGTGAGCAGACGAACTGGGCCATCAAGGGCTAATCCGAGACGCTCATACACTAAATCAATAACAGATTCCTTTAAGGACAGATTGGGATCACCGACGTGATCCTTACGATGAAAAGAGGCGATATTCCTTTTTTCTACAGACCAAAACCACTGCGATCGAAATAACGCGTCTAATTCATCCAGGTCCAGATACATCATGAATACACGATATTGAAATTGGTGAGGAATGTTCGTATATCGCTGATGGGTCACAAGACCGGTATAGATTGCGCTATCCATGCTGCTCTGCTAATTGTCGGCATACAGCTAAGGCACTGTTGACACCATCTTCGTGAAACCCAAATCCCCAATAAGCCCCGCAAAAATAAATCCCTGACTGGGCATTAAGTTCCTGTTGACGTGATTGAGCGGCAAGACTGGCTAGCGTGTATTGAGGGTGACTATAGGAAAAACGCTGAATTATTTTTTCAGGATTAATAATATGAGCGGCATTGAGCGAAACTAAAAAAGGAACCGAATCTGGAATGGATTGTAATTTATTCATATTATAGGTCAAAACTGCCTGGTTTTCCGATGAAATCCTATAGTTCCAACTTGCCCAAGCTCTGCTAGACGAGGGCATTAATGTTTCATCTTGGTGAAGGATGACATCATTATCCTCGTACGAAAAAGACGACAGAATCTCCCCTTCTAGTGGCGTAGGTTTATCTAATAATCTCAACGCTTGGTCACTGTGTGTGGCGACCACCACCGCATCAAAATGACCAATCTGACCTTTCTCTTGATATAAATTAAAACCCTGGGCCTCGCGGCGCAAATTCACAACCGCCGTGTTTACATAGACTTGTTCTTTAAAGGCTTGAATTAAAGGCGAAATATAACGGGAAGAGCCGTGTTTAACAACCTTCCAAGAAATATCCGGCAGCATCTTCAATAAGGCGTGATTTTCAAAAAAATGTGCAACAAAATAAATGGGCATCGCACCGATAACATCTCTAGGAGAAGACCAAAGCGCAGAAATCAACGGGTATAAATACAACTCACCCAAATGGGAGTGAAACTGATGTTGCTGAAGAAACTGTTGTAAAGTAGTTGTGGTCTTCATTGAAACCAAAACTCTTTTTGCCATGCGATGAAAACGGCTGATTTCTTTTAACAAATGGTAAAATTTAAGACTAAACAGATTTCGTCGGTCCGCAAACAAACCGTTTAAAGAACCTCCTGAATATTGAAAATTCTGCTTAGGATCATAAACACTAAAACTCATCTCGGTATCTTGAATATCAACGTTTAGCTCTTTCAAAAGACGAGTAAAGTTAGGGTAAGTTTCTTCATTAAAGACAATGAAACCAGTGTCAATGGCATACTCTTGCTCTGCGGTTGAAACATGAACGGTATGGGTATGGCCACCCACGTCATCCGATGCTTCAAAAACAAACACATCATGTCCTCGTTTTTGAAGATAATATGCACTTGTTAATCCAGAAATACCACTGCCAATGATTGCAATACGCATGGTTAACTTAAGAGTAATTTTAGAAGTGGGCTACTTATTTTGGAGGGCAGCATACTTATCAATCGGGTGAGATACAGAAAAAAAACAGGGGTGTAAATATCAAACTTTTTCTTTTCTATTCCTGCTACGATTGCTTTTGCTGCTTGTTCAGCGGTAATTAACATGGGCATTGGGAAATCATTTTTATTGGTTAAAGGCGTTTTGACAAAACCTGGATAAACAATGGACACGATTATGTTTTCTCTAGACAGCGATACTCGTAAGCCTTGCAAAAAATTACGTATGGCAGCTTTGCTTGCGCCATACGCTTCTGAACGAGGAAGACCTAGAAAAGCAACCGCACTACTCATGCCGACCAACTGTGGGCTTTTAGAAGCCCTTAATAAAGGAAGGACTGCTTCAACACCGTAAACCATACTTAAGAAGTTGGTTTTAATCATGCGCTCAAAAATATCACTTTTAAAGGCGTTCACATCAACATATTCACAATTGCCCGCATTTAAAAAAACAATATCAATGCATCCATAGCGTTGCTTTAGATCGTTCGCTGCATGCATATTTGCTTGCCTGTCGGTGGCATCAAAAGCGAGCACATAAGCGCCTGTTTGATCAGCCACCTGTTTCAACGCATCTTGGTTACGGCCAGAAATAATCAAGTCATATCCTCGGGCTGCCATCTCAAGTGCGACCGCTTTACCAATCCCTGAAGAAGCCCCGGTGATCCACACATGGGTTTTCATCGTGTTTTTCCTCGTTCCATATCCACAGGTCGCAATTCATGAATGATACCTATTTTTGATAAAAACCAAAGCATATAAAAGGTTACGTCTATTTGCCACCAACGAAATCCTTGACGAACCGAGTGGGGATAAAAATGATGATTATTATGCCATCCCTCCCCTAGTGTCATTAACGCAAGCCAAAAATTATTGCGACTTTGATCAGGCGTATCAAAATCTCGAGAACCCCATTGATGAGAGAGAGAATTAATGCTGCTCGTGGCATGAAATACACATACCGTTGAAATAAAAAAACCCCAGACAACCAACTGCAGACCGGACGTTTGCATCTCAGGTGAATTATAATGCCAGTATTCTCCCAAGGCATATAAGGTAAGCAACATGAGTAATGGTGCGATAATATCATAACGATTTAACCATACGAGCTCTGGAAATTTAGCTAAATCTGACACCGCCTTATAATTGGTGCTAAAGGCATCGGAAGAAAAAAACCAGCCAACATGACTCCAAATAAATCCGGCATGCTGCGGCGAGTGGGGATCCCGCTGGGTATCGGCTTCCCTGTGATGACATCGATGATGACTCGCCCACCATAAAGGCCCGCGCTGCCCCGCCGTAGCACCCAAGAAAGCAAAGATAAATTGCCAAATGCGATTCATTTTAAAGGTTTTGTGAGAAAAATAGCGATGATAAAAGCCCGTTATACAAAACATGCGAAGATAATATAGCCCGATTGCGACCAAGATAGCTGCCTTGCTCATCCCCACCCAATACACAGCAAGACAACCCAGATGTAAAAGTATAAAGGGAATTGCACGCCAAAGAGTAAAGCGGTTTGATACAAGCTTTTTTTCGGCGGCATCGTTATCAAACCATGTCCATAAAGCCAAAAATACAGAACCGAGCCTCACATTGACTACTCCTTGGAAAAGCTGGCTGTAATTCGACCAATTGGAATGCCGAATTTTTTCATGACGGCATTATTCAATACCACTTGGTCATTAACACGATATAACCAATCGTCCATCGTCACATCGATACTTTTTCCTTTATAGGGGATTTGAAGTACGTAAACCATGTGAATGGCATTGCCATATTGTTCTCCATACGTAATCCCCGTCACATCATCTGCAACTGCATTAAAATGGTGCGCATCAGTGCGGGTTAATCGCCATTGGCGATGTTGTTTTTCTCCGTCGTCATAAATAAAATCTTCGTCTAAGGTGCCATGATCCCCGGTCCAGTGCCCCTGCATGTCAACCGTAAATCGTCGGCGAACACCACCGGTGTATTTCTGAATCAGACCATAACCTTTAACATGACCCGTAAAATAGTCATCCATCATCAAAACAGGGTGATTTTTTTCATAATTCGTGATGTGATTCATGCTACATCCTTGAAATAATAGTGCTGATATACAAACCGTGAGGATACGCATGAATTTGTAACTTAACATCATAGTGCTCCAAGCTGAACGCTGGCAAGTTAAAACCTATTATGCCAACACCCAGCCATTTCGTCTATGCCGCAGTGCATTTCCGAATTCATTTAGGGCACCTAGGCGGAGGGCTCAAATTACCCGATAAAAAAGCAAAAAACCATCTACGCAAGATATATTATAGCAGCGATTAAGCGCTACTTACACCCAGGAGAACCCACGCCCTCATTAGGCTCAAAAAGATCCTCGAAGCTAAGTGGCGTATTTCGTTCAAATTCCAATTGTGATAGCTCATGATGAATGAGTCTTAATTTGCTTTGTTGGACATCGTTTATCTGTCGGCTTATAAACAGGGGGGCTTCAATCCGGCATGGCAGGTAATTTGATAGCAAATATAGCAACGTTGGATCTAAGCGCACAGCTGCAGGCTGACCAATGCGGCTTATGCTATATGGACGCAAAGATGGCCAATGAATGAGTTCGTCAGTATTGACAAAGGGTAATTCATGAGACACGCCCTTATCGATGGCGAGAATAGCATACCTCTCATTTTGATAAATAATTACCAACACTTGATCATTTTGATGCTTATTAATCGCTTCATCGAGCGAAGAGTAAGGGCCGACAAGGTTTACATAACCTGCCCGGGGCTCTATTTGGGATTGATTGCGTGTATTAGATGGGACTTCCGTTTTAAAAAAGGACACAGGCGGCGTGTCGCGAGCAACGGCGCGAGGACTTGGTAATTGCGGTTTGCAATGCCACATGAGTTTATTTAACTCTGTTTGATTTAAAGAAAACCGGTATCGACTAGGCCGTGGTTCTGAGCGTTGGGTCACGCATCGTTCGACGGATGGGCTGATAGCCTCACGCAGCGCTGTTATATCGTTCTTTTCTAGTCCTATATCTAGTGCGCTGTGAAACAGTATGCCTAAAAATTCATTGCTTCCGTTTTCTCGTTTAAAGAGCAAAGGAAGCAACAATTTACCCGCTCGGATGATGTAATCTCCATCAGCAAATGTATTTGATATCTGTTCTAATTCATATCTACCTACAATGTGGCCGACATAACTGTTGGTGTTGATAGGCGAGATTGGTTTAAATAATGATGGCATGAAATAATCTCAATATAAAAAAACAGGGATCACATTGTCGCACATATTGAACCAACTGAAAATATATAGAGCATCAAGTGTCGGAGCAAAGTAGAAATGTCCCTTTTCGGGCAAAGTAGAAATGTCCGGTTTTGCAATAGACATTTACCCTCTGTTTCCTCTGGTGGTCGTCCAACTCCAACAGGTATCTCTTTCAGAAGCTGAGGTGCATTGGAGTGCCTTTTTAGAAAGCTTGGTTTCACGGGGCCTGCATGGCTTAACGGGGATAACCAGTGATGCCCACAGCGGCTTAAAAGCCGCATTGCGAGCTGTTTTCCCATCGGTTCCATGGCAACGATGTCAGTTTCATTTCCAACAAAATGCACAGGCTTATGTACCGAAAAAGAGCATGAAAAAAGGGGTAGCAGAAGACGGTAGTGCTGGATAATAAATAACGTGATGACTCGGCATGAATGTAGAGTCGGGATAATGATATAGCGCTCATTGTCCCGACCACACCGCCGTCCGTGCGGTTTTCCGCATACGGCGGTTGAAAGCTTTGAATTCTTATTAGCACAAGGAGAATCTGAATTTGAAGAGCTAGGGTCCGGAATGATTTTAACTGGATGAGTGAACTGGATTAAAAATGGACTATAAAACACAAAAAATAATTGTTACTTTTTAACCTGATAACGCGTATTTCTACCATCGCCGGGTTGTTTTTCAAGGCAACCTTTCGCTCGCAGATCGGTCAAATGCCGGGTGGCGGTTGCTTTACTTACTTTCGTTAGTTTTTGATATTTAGCTGCACTTATTCCTTCTTTCGATAACGCCTCATCATCAAACAATCGATTGAGTACCCTCACTTGTTCCGGTAGCAACGCTTGCTCTTGATGCTGCTGCCAAAATAAACTTTTTGCTAACGTTAAATCAATTTTATCAATCGCCGAATCAAGGGTTGTTTTCAATGTATTTAAAAACCAAAAAAGCCAGGGCGTAATGTCTAAACCGCTACGCTGACTCTTTTCCAATATTTGGTAATACTCCTGACGCTTTTCAAGAATGGTCGCCGATATCGCATACAGGCGAATGCTTTGCTTATCTTCTTGCGCCAGGGCTAAATCGGTCAACGCCCGTGTGATACGACCGTTCCCGTCATCAAACGGATGCAAGGTCACAAACCAAAAATGGCAGATCCCCGCTCTTAATAACGGATCCAGCGTGCTCTCCTCGCGACTCGCATTAAACCAGGTAATAAAACGCTTTAATTCATCCTCAAGGCCCGCCCGAGGTGGGGCTTCGAAATGCACATGAGGCTTATCTATACGACCGGAAACAACCTGCATCGGTTCCTCACCGCGCAAAGTGCCCACGTTTATTTTATATATTGACGTTTCACCATCGGGAAAAAGCCATTGATGCCATTGATATAAGCGCCCTACTGTTAAAGACTGCTCTGAATTACCAATCGCATCCATTAACATTTGCGCAAGTCCTTCTGAACGCACGGTTACCGAGGAATGTTTGAGCGTTAACCCTAGCCTTTTAGCTAAAGATGAACGTACGGATTGCGCGTTAAGCGCTTCCCCCTCAATGGCCGAGGAGGTAATGATATTTTGTAGCAACGTATCCAGCGCTGTTTCATTGGACGATTGTTCACTGATAAGGCCCGTCTTCCCGAGCA
>CANISA010000081.1 GCA_947470005.1 Legionellaceae bacterium
GTTTATTCCCGTGTCCATGTTGCGCACGCGTCGTTGAGTTTATTAAGGAGTTTTCATGGATTTTGTGAGTCGTTACGTGTCACATCAACCGGATGCAGAAGGGATGGTGTGTTACTCTGCAGAAGAAAACCACGTGTGGGAAAGGCTGTTTTTAAGACAGAAAGCACTGTTGCCGGGTCGCGCGTGCGATGAATTTTTACAGGGTTTAGATTGCCTTGGCTTAACCGCGGATGCTATCCCTCAGTTGCCGGATGTGAGTCGATTGTTGCGCGCTAAAACAGGCTGGGAAGTCGTGCCCGTTCCTGCGTTAATTTCTGCACGGCGCTTTTTCGAATTACTTGCGCACAAGCAATTTCCTGCCGCTACATTCATTCGTTTTCCAGATGAATTAGATTACGTGACAGAGCCTGATATTTTTCATGAATTATTTGGGCATTGCCCGATGCTGACGAATCCTGTTTATGCGGACTTTGTTTACAATTATGCTTGCAAGGTGCTTCAATCGCCCGAGACGGACTGGCCTCTTTTTCAGCGTCTTTTTTGGTTTACGGTTGAGTTTGGTTTAATTCAGACCCCCCTGGGCGCCAGGGCCTATGGCGGGGGCATTTTGTCGTCCATCAGTGAAACGGTGTACAGCGTGGAGAGCCATGTGCCGATGCGTGTGCTCTTTGATCCGGTTGTCGCTTTTCGAATGCCGTACCGGATAGACCAGCTACAGCCGGTCTATTTTGTGATTGATGACTACGTCACGCTTTATACGTTTGTTAAGTCAGATGTCGCGGCCATTCTGGAAAAAGCGCGTGAATTAGGTGAATATCCACCGTTCTTTGCTGTGGATGAGCATAACCCGAACATTCATATTCACGCCTGCTGAGAGTAAGGAAACCGCACTAATTGATTGCGTAGTTGCCTTGTGCTCCTTTTTATGACATAATTCGCCTCCCAAAAATATTCAATTGGATTCATTGTGTTTAAAATATTTACTGTAAAAAAGCCATTATCGGTTGCAGCATTACCTGGCGTAGCATTTGACGATTTAGATGATCATCACTTTAATCGGATGATTGCGTTTACGAAAGGGCACTCCTTGAGCGAAAACGACGTCGCACAGCTGGAACAGAAAAAAGTGCAAGAGCTGAACCAGATAAATAAACGTTGGTCTGAAGCTTGGTTGAGCGATTCACGTAAAAAAAGCGGATTTGATGTTTTTGAAAAAGAAGTGCTCACTCCCAGCACCAATACCAGCATGAGCTCTTTATCACCCATCACGCTGAACCGCATCGAAGAGCGTGCTGATTCAGATGGAAGCTCACCTAAAATGGGAATAACCCTCTAATTGAAGATGGATGGGGTGTCCGTTTTGGATGACGTGTACCCCATTGCCGCCCTCATTCATGTGTCCAATGGGTTGTAGTGCATATCCAAAATGGGTCATGAAGGCGGTTGCAAGAGACATGTAGTCATCGGATTGCACCGTGAGTAAGAGGCCGTAATCTTCCCCGCCGGTGAGTTGTGTGATGACCGGATCAAGCTTCAACTGTTGGCAGGCCGACCGAAATAATGGAGTTGAACGCAAGAGGTCTATGTTGATCGTTGCGGCTATCTTGGATGCTTCGGCTAATTTTTCTAGATCGATAAATAAACCATCTGAAATATCCATCATGGCCGTCACGCCTGCTTGTTTCCCGAACCAAACCCCTTCGTTTACGCGAGCATGTGGTTTTAGAAATATTTTCTTCAGATCATCCAATCCTGTTTCACTTTGCTCTAACGCTGTTAAGCCAAGGTGCGCTTCACCTAAATGCCCGGCAATACAAATCACATCTCCTGGTTTCGCTGTGTGCCGATATTTGATGTTTTTTTCTTCAATGTTTCCAATGGCTGTTACACTGATAAAGAGTTTATCCGGTGAGCGGGTGGTGTCTCCACCGATCAGTGTGACGTGATGCGCGTTGCAACCGGCTGAAAAGTGTTCTAAAAAATCATGAATATAGCTTGAGTCTGGTTTTGGAATGGACAGTCCAAGCAGGACGTACTGTGGCGTTGCCCCCATGGCAGCAACATCGCTCAAATTAACATGCAATGCTTTGTGAGCGAGGCTCGCGGCATCTTGATACCTCAGGCGAAAATGAACATCTTCAACCAACAGATCCTGCGTGATAACCTGTTGGTTGTTGGTTGGTTGCGGTAAGACTGCTGCATCATCGCCAATGTGCTCTGGAAATCGTGTTTTTAAAAAATGAATGATGCCTGATTCGCTCAGCATATCGATTATATTTTTTGAAACAGGAGTGCGCCATTCGTTCCGCCAAACCCAAAGGAGTTTGACAACGCGGCGTTGATCACCATGGGGCGCGCCACGTGCGGCACAAAGTCCAGCGTGCAATCATCGCTGGGGTTATCCAGGTTAATGGTCGGGGGTGCTACTTGATCGCGAATAGCCAATAAACTAAAAATGGCTTCAATCGCGCCTGCCGCACCTAAGAGATGTCCCGTCATGGATTTGGTGGAGCTAATGGCCACGTGGTGCGCGTGCGCCCCAAAGGCGCTGATGATTGCCTGCGTTTCACCTTCATCGCCTGCGGGTGTCGAGGTGGCGTGGGCATTGATGTAATCGACGTGTTCGGCGCTAACGCCTGCATGACGTAATGTATTTTGCATCGCCCTTTTTGCGCCGTCACCTCCAGGCGAGGGGGACGTCATGTGAAAGGCGTCTGAACTGCTTCCATACCCAATTATTTCGCCATAAATCGTGGCACCACGTTGTTTTGCATGTTCATACGATTCCAGCACCAAAACACCGGCACCATCACCCAATAAAAATCCATCCCTGTCTTTATCCCAAGGGCGACTTGCCGCTTGTGGGTCATCATTGCGTAGTGAGAGTGCACGACAAGCGGCAAAACCGCCTAAGCCTAAGGGGCAGGTCGCCATTTCACTTCCGCCGGCAAACATCACGTCCGCATCGCCGCGAGCAATGATGTGAAATGACTCACCGATGTTATGTGTCCCGGTGGTGCACGCAGAGACCACGGAAATATTCGGGCCTTTAAATCCATAACGAATGGAAATGTGCCCGGCGACCATGTTAATGATGGTGGCGGGAATAAAGAAGGGTGAAATTTTGCGTGGACCACCTTGCGTGTAAGCCGTATGCGTTTTTTCAATGGTCGCTAACCCTCCAATACCTGAACCCACGGCAACGCCAATACGATCAGGATTTTCTTGGTTCATATCAAGGCCTGAATCAGTGAACGCTTCCATCGCGGCAGCTAAACCGTATTGAATGAACAAATCCATTTTACGTGCGTCTTTGTTGGAGATATCAAAGTCCTCTGGATTGAATTGTTTAATCGAGGAAGAAAATTTACAAGCAAAGCCAGATGTATCAAATGTATCAATTAAACTCGCCCCGCTTTTTCCGGCTAAAATACCCTGCCACGTTGACTTAACGGATAATCCTAGGGCTGTAATCATACCCAATCCAGTTACTACCACGCGTTGTTTCGTCATTCAAGGTTCCTAATAAATGTTATCTTACATTCAGGTTGAGCATAAGTTTAAGAGATTAGCACACTATGAGACAAGGAAAAATCTCACCTGTGCGCGTCACGACCTCTGAGTCATTCACATCCCTGGTTAATTTCAGTAGAATGAGCGCCAATGGCATTTGAACGGAGTAGAGTTAGACATGGCAGTGAACACACACACAATTGATTTTCAGGATTTAACGATGCAAGACCTGGATCGCGTCGGGGGAAAAAATGCATCACTGGGTGAAATGATTAGCCATCTAGGCTCGGCCGGTGTCTTGGTGCCCACAGGCTTTGCGACGACAGCGGATGTATTTCGTACGTTTTTAGCCGGCCAAGGTTTGGATAAAAAAATTCATGATTTACTCAGTGGGTTGTATGTGGATGACGTCGTAGCGCTCGCACGCGCTGGCAAAACCATTCGTGAATGGGTCTTGCTCGCGCCGTATCCCCGCGCGTTTGAAGACGATGTCCGCGCTGCTTATGTTAAATTAGCGCAGCAAATAGGGCACGATGACTTCAGTGTGGCTGTACGATCATCCGCTACAGCGGAAGATCTTCCCGATGCATCATTTGCGGGGCAGCAAGAAACATTTTTAAACGTGAAAGGCATTGATGCGGTGTTGGTTTCTATCAAGCATGTTTTTGCTTCTTTATACAATGATCGAGCCATAGCGTACCGTGTTCATCATGGCTTCTCGCATCAGGACGTCGCCTTGTCGGCGGGCATTCAACAAATGATTCGAAGTGACTGCGCCGTGAGCGGGGTCATGTTTACGATGGATACGGAGTCAGGCTTTGATCAAGTTGTTTTTATCACGTCGTCTTATGGCTTAGGCGAAATGGTAGTACAAGGGGCGGTGAATCCTGATGAATTTTATGTGCATAAACCCGCGTTAAAAGCGGGCTTTGAAGCGGTGATTCGCCGTAATTTGGGTACCAAAGCATTAAAAATGATCTACAGTGACGACACATCTACATCGCAGACGGTTACGACAGTTGAGGTCGAGCCGGCCCTGCAACGACAGTTTTCTCTAACAACGGCTGAAATTGAACAGCTGGCGAAACATGCACTGACCATTGAGGCGCATTATGGTCGTCCTATGGATATTGAGTGGGCCAAAGATGGTGTGGATGATAAGTTATACATCTTACAAGCGCGCCCAGAAACAGTGAAGAGTCGTGTCAATAAACAAGTGCTTGAACGTTATGCGTTAAAAGCAGAAGGTGCTGTGCTCACGGAGGGTCGAAGCATTGGTCAGCGTATTGGTCAAGGGCGCGTGAAAGTGATTACCGATGTCAGCGATATGCACCGTGTCGAGCACGGTGATATTTTGGTTTCCGATATGACCGATCCTGATTGGGAGCCCGTTATGAAACGCGCGGCGGCCATTGTGACCAATCGAGGTGGACGTACGTGTCACGCGGCTATTATTGCACGTGAATTGGGGATCCCTGCGGTTGTTGGGTGTGGGGATGCAACGAAAAAAGTCCGTGACGGAGACGAAGTCACCGTGAGTTGTGCCGAGGGTGATACGGGCTATGTGTATCAAGGCCTGTTGCCGTTTGAGCGGCTAGTGTTGGATGTTGAAACGATGCCCGAGTTGCCGCTCAAGGTGATGTTGAATGTAGGTAACCCTGATCGCGCGTTTTCTTTCCAATCTATACCAAACACCGGCGTAGGGTTGGCACGACTCGAATTTTTAATTTCAAACACCATCGGCATTCATCCTAAGGCGTTGCTGGAATTTGATTCGCTCACCGACGTGGCATTGAAGCATTGCATTCAAGAAAAAACGGCCGCATATGACTCGCCGGTTGCCTACTATGTTGAGCGTTTAAAAGAAGGGATAGCGACCATCGCTGCGGCCTTTTATCCAAAGCCGGTGATTGTGCGTTTG
The DNA here is from genome assembly GCA_947470005.1 of Legionellaceae bacterium. Lineage (GTDB taxonomy): Bacteria > Pseudomonadota > Gammaproteobacteria > Legionellales > Legionellaceae > JAGVJT01. Next base: position 5,435 of record CANISA010000081.1, read on the forward strand.
TCTGATTTTAAGTCGAATGAGTACGCGAATCTTATCGGAGGCAAGCTCTATGAGCCTCAGGAAGAGAACCCTATGTTGGGTTTCCGGGGCGCGGCTCGCTATGTTTCTCCCCATTTTGAAGCCTGTTTTGCATTGGAGTGTGAAGCCGTTAAACGCGTGCGCGAGTCGATGGGCCTCACCAACGTGGAGGTGATGATCCCCTTTGTTCGAACCCTCACTGAAGCGTCAGCTGTTGTGGCTAAGCTAAAAGAGCACGGCCTGGAGCGTGGTAAGCATGGGTTACGTCTAATCATGATGTGTGAGCTACCGTCTAATGCCTTGTTGGCGAACGAGTTTTTGGAATATTTTGATGGTTTTTCAATTGGATCCAATGACTTGACGCAGCTTACACTGGGATTGGATCGTGACTCAGGACTCGTGGCGGCCCAATTTGATGAACGAGATCCGGCGGTCAAGGCACTCCTGCATATGGCGATTTCAGCCTGCAAAAAGGCAGGGAAATACGTTGGGATTTGTGGGCAAGGCCCGTCTGATCATCAAGATTTTGCCGAGTGGCTGATGAAAGAGGGCATTGACAGCCTATCGCTCAATCCAGACTCAGTTTTGGAGACGTGTTTATTTCTTGCCAAGCAAACGGCATAAATGATGGAACACTTGGATCCCATCGCCTCGGTGATTTTTTGGGTGACCCTGATTTTCTTTTTTGGACTCCTGGGTCGCTACATAGCACAACGTCTGAATCAGCCAGGGGTTTTGGGTGAATTACTGATGGGCGTGTTGGTCGGCAACCTCTGTTATTTATGCAAGTTGCCTTTGGCTATTCTTTTGCGAGAGGGGTCGACTATTTTTACCCTCTTGGGCGACATGCTCACGGGTATGCCATTGCTTGAAGCAGTGCACGTGAGCTTGCCTGATCCTGTGTATGCCAATCAGGTCAGCGCTGTGCTGCAGGGTGGACAGGGCATTGATTTGATTAAAGTGGCTTACGCACTGGATATTTTCTCTCGGTATGGGGTTGTCTTTTTATTGTTCATGGTGGGCCTGGAGAGCTCAATTGAAGAAATTAAACACACGGGGAGGGAGTCCATGCAAGTCGCCTTGATTGGTGTATTTGCACCCATGTTGTTGGGGATGTTGGTGATGTTCCTGTTGATCCCAGAGGCCAATTTAAAAACGGATCTGTTTGTTGCGGCAACGTTATCGGCAACCAGCGTAGGAATCACGGCACGTGTGTTGAAAGAGATGAAAAAACTGCGAACACGCGAAGCAAAAACGATTCTGGGTGCAGCCATGATCGATGACATTCTTGGTTTAATTATTTTGGCCATCGTAAGCAGCGTCGTCATTACGGGTGTGTTTGATGCTTACCTGATTGGTCGTGTGGTTTTGCTTTCAGTTGTGTTTTTTGCAGGGGTTTTGTTGCTTGGCCCATGGTTATTACGACAATTAGTTAAATTTTTTCATTTTCTAGAGCCCTGGGAATCCAAACTTGTTGTTTCTTTTATATTTGTGATGTTGCTTTCTTGGCTTGCATCTCGGGTCCAATTGGCGAGCATCATTGGTGCATTTGCTGCCGGTCTGATTATTCATGATGAGTTTTTTGATGGGAAGAGGCAGGACAATA
>CANISA010000082.1 GCA_947470005.1 Legionellaceae bacterium
AAGCGCTTGGTGTTGACTCAAGATGGGAGCGAACTGGAAAAATCGACGAAGGGTCGGCCTTTGGCCATCAAAGGCACGGAAGGGATGGTGGTTCATTTTGCTGAATGCTGCCAACCTATTCCGGGCGATAATATCGTAGGTCGTTTCCAGCAAGGTCGAGGTATTTTAGTGCATGCCAGTGATTGTACCGTCATTAATCAAGGACGGAGTAGCCCGGAGCAATTTATCTCGATGCGTTGGGATGAAGAGGTGCAAGGCGAATTTTGGGTGGATATTACCGTCGAAGTGGCCAATCAACGGGGCGTTTTAGCCACCCTTGCGACGGCTATTTCGGAAGCAGAATCAAACATCGGCAACATCAATGTAGACCCACGCGATGGTCGACACAATGCAGTCACTTTTTCCATCAGTGTGCTCAATCGCACACATTTGGCACGTGTGATGCGGCGGTTGCGTGCAAACGCAGTAGTGATGCGGCTTTATCGAAAAAAACAAGGGGAATAAGCATGAAAGCAATACATACGGATTTGGCCCCTGCGGCCATTGGGACATACAGCCAGGCTGTGCGATGTCATGATACCGTTTATCTTTCAGGTCAAATCCCTTTGGATCCACAGACGATGCAATTATGCAGCGAGGACATTAAATTACAAATCGATCAGGTGTTGGATAATTTATCTGCTGTTGCAACAGCAGCAGGGGGAAGCCTGGATCAGGTCGTGAAATTAACGGTTTACCTTATTGATCTTATTCACTTTCCACTGATCAACGAAGCGATGACTCGCTATTTTTCAGAGCCTTATCCTGCTCGTGTGGCCATAGGAGCCGCAAGCTTACCGCGTGGGGCTCAAGTAGAGATGGATGCGATCATGGTGCTGTCTTGAGTCGCATGATGAATCGCAGGGAGGAAAAATAACATGCAGTTAGGGTTACTTGCGTTTTTGGTTTTAGCTGCCTCGATTATTTCTTTTTTTTCAGATGAATTCGCCCAGTTTTTTAAAAAACTGTTTAAAATTAAAGGAGCTTATGTTTTTTTACCTCTCCTTGTTGCGTCCGGATTGATTCGGTTATACAAAGATTTATTTTTAGGGGTGTTATTAACGTTTCAAACGTGGCTTCGTTATATCATGATTCAACTCATGAGTTGCTTGCCTTTTCACACAGGTGCCGCCTTTATTACGCAGGTGATGTGTTTATTCATACTATCCAGTTTACCTGCTTGGGGTTTGTACTGGCTCGTTAAAACAAAAAAATGGGGCAAAGCCACCGAATGGGCTGGGCGAGCTTACGTTGGCCTGTGGTTTTTTTTGATTATGTTGTGGATTGCTTAGGCCTGCTAATAACGCTAGGGTCGTTGATTTTTCGAGTTAACACGTTGAAATATGAGAGTGAATTTCAAAGCCAAACCATTGTGAGAACAGATCAAATGTTCGATTTTCAGGCCAATACTGCTTGTCAGTGATCAATTGCTCTAATTCAAACTCAAATATTGTCATCGCATTCTTCTTCAAGAAGGCCGTATTTTTGCTCGTCGAATCAAGAGAGCAGGGTAGTACATAAACAGTTGAATCTCTTTCTAAGAGAGAGAAATCGAGTTGTTGGATGCTGAGTGCTTCCAACGTATCGCTGTAGACCTGCTTTAACCACGCATGGACTGGCGTTTTTGGTTTGACAACAAGTATACTTTTTTTCTTTATATCTTGGATGATCTGTCGAAAATGTTGAGCGTGGTTACCTTGATTTGAGTGGTTTCTTATATTGTAATCTAGAACGGTTGTGTGTATTTCCAAATCAAAATATTGCATTAACAAATCGTAATCAAATCGTAGCGGCCAAAGGGCCTTATCAGGTGTCCATCGTAAAAACTCATGTGTCAAAATGGCGTTTAGATGCTCCATTAAATACAAAGTGAAGGCTGTTGAGGAATGACCGTGAGGGATCATCAGAACAGTAGAACCTAACGCAATGTTATGGATATCCACCGATTGGCTACTGTTTAGGGATGAAGCGATGTCAGCCACCCACGCATAAAACCGTTCCCTAGGTTTTAAAATGACAGCGGTTATTTCTTGTTGTTGTGGTTCGCTCATAATTATTCCTAAATGGTCTATATTTAATATATAGACCATTTTTATGGAATTTGTTTATCATGCGAACGAAAACTATTGGAAGTATGGTTAGCGCTGGTTTGAAGTTAGGAAAAATATTTAACGGAAATAGTTACTTACCCTCTTTGGTAGGGCCTGGTTTCTCTAAAATAACGACCCGTTCTTTGCACACAGCAGAAAAAACTATTTGTATCGGAGGGGCATCGATGGTGTCCTCTCTTTTAAATAAATTTAGAAAAAATCCTCACTTGGTCGAGCGAACTATCTTTATAGGCTCTGACCCATGGATTTCTAAAACTCATGCTGATTGGGATACACAATCATGGGGTCAAAGCTCTCTTTATTTGACAAAATCACAAAAAGAGATCTGTGATGCACTTTTTCCACATTATCCTCATAATCAGTTGATGATGTTTGGCATGGTCAAAGAAATTTTGGCAGCGGAACGAAAGTTATTACTTGAAACAGGGGTTGAATACATCGGAGAACATATCGATTCTATCGAACAAAAAGAGGGCGTAGGTTTGGTTGCTCATATTAACGGGCGTGAGAGACTGATAACGGAGACAACTGATTTTAATATTATTCATGCTGCTCGAATACACATTGAGCCAGAGGGGTTGTCTGCCCACAATTTTGGACAGATGTATTGGCAATCTAAAAAACGAGAAGATACTCACGTAGCGATCGTTGGCTCTGGCGTAAGTCTTGACTGGGGCTGTCGAGACTTAAATAAGGTTAGGCATATTGTTCACCTTATTCCCGAAGGTGAACGCGCGCGCCCTGATTTAAAAAATCACCTGGATGCCGCGTTTAGATTGGAAGACAGCAATCTAACCATGAATCTGGATGAAACCATCGATGTGGACGGAATAAATATATTGAATGGTAGGCCCATGACCGTGCGCTTAGAGGCATCACAGGTTTATTCGGCGATGGGGTATAAATTAAACGAAGGTCTGGTTAACGCCGATCGGAATAGGGTAACTATCATTGATGGTTCACCTCGCCCTGAGAGCATTAAAGTGGCTACCGCGCTTTCATCCCGTCAGACTTCACGTGTAGCGCATGATCTGCGCGGCACGGCTGTTCCTGATGGAAATATGGCATTGAATTACTTGAAAATTCAAGTGGCCCTGGGCCATTACTTGCCCTCTGAGAGTAATTCAATTCTTCTTTTTGATGCATGGAAGTTTGCGGTGAGCCAAACTGCAATGGCCGCTGGTGTTGAAATAAATGATGCATTTTTTGAGAGCGCAGAAGAACGCGTTAAAAGTATTTACACGGTGAGCGTTCCACCTGAAGCTCAGTTATATAAAGTCTTGCAATCGGCCTATGAAAAAGAGGGAGGAACGGTTGATAGAAACGGGGACAAACTGCCCTGGGAGAGCTTTAAAGAACTGATTCATGGATCAACAGACGACGTCTTGAAGGAGGCTCATGTTGTGGAAGAAGACGATGACAATGCATTGAGTAATGGACCTCATTGAGACGCCATTGGCTCGATTAATAACAGTCAAACTAACCAACAAATAAATTAATTGATTTACAAAAGAACAAAATCAAGTTAATATCCCCTCTACTTCATGTTTATTGGATGGGTATGCAGATGAGATCAGTCATATCTTCTTCTATGGCTCGTGCAGCAGGGCGATTGTTTACTACAGGACATATTGGCGCGTTTACTTCTCATACGCCTCATCTGCCGCATAGCAAAGGGTATCTTGTCGCTCAACTGGAACAATTTAAAGAAAAAAATCGTCCTGCTGAAATAATCACCTTAAAAAAAGGTCATCGTTTTAATGGTTCGGATACAAATATTGATCTCAGCTACGGCTCGATACCTTTGTATCCAGAGGGGTCTTTCTCTCAGTTGTCCGCTAATGAAATAACCCGTTTACGGGAGCTGCGTTTTGCTCGAGTAGCAGATTATGAATTGTTAGAAGATATTGATTGCATTCAAAGCAAAACAGAAGAAGGCCACCCGGTTTATTATATTCACCATCATAAAACGTCCATGAAAAATCCAAGGCCTATTGATGAGATCATTGAGTCATCTCTCAACGTTAAATTGGGAATTTAGGACGGTTCAATAACTTTACCACGCGCTGATTTATGCCGCGCTTCCAACTCCACATCAATGTAACGGTCGGTCGTAGCACTCGAGCTATGTCCGGCATCGTCTCGTACGTGTTCGCGAGGCCTGGTTCGGACGTCTTCGGATATGCCCGTGTGCCTGAGCCAGTGAACAGTGGCTGAACCTAACGAGTCAGCTTCTTCTTGTTGATTGCTGAGGCGAAGGCGAAAGGCCGCTTGATCAAAGCAGACTTGGACGAGACGGCGAACGGGAGCGGTATCACTCATCGGTCCTGTGCCGCGCAGTTTAGGGAGTAACGGTGTGTTATCTGCGGGAGATGGCAGGGCGGATAAACCTAGAAACGATCGCCAGCGACTTAAACTCGCAAGCATGGCGTCGCTCACGGCCACTTGTCGCTGTTTGTTCCCTTTGCCCACGGTGGTGAACCACCAGTGCCCGTTGCTGTCTTTTTGAAAATCATTCATCGTCGGCGTCCATCGATTACTTGAAACCAACTCAGAAATACGCAAATACATGCCATACAGCATGCTGAGCATGAAGCGCGTTCGTTCGTGTTTTTCAGGTTGTTCTTCTGCCAGAGTATTTGCTGCCTGTAATACAGCGTCCCATTGCGTTAAACTTAATCGTCGGATGGGTGTAGCCTGTTGTTTTTTTTGTATAAATTTACTTTTTTGACGAATCAATGCGATGGGGTTCACGGTGAGGTACTCTTCTGCAATGAGAAAATTAAACATCGTGCTTAAAATAGCAAAAATTTCTTGAACCGCACCTTGAGATAAGCCTGATTGCCCTCGTTTTGGGGCTTCACCTTGTTGCCTCGCATTTTTGCTGATTTGAGCAACAAACGGTCGCCAAGCCGGATTCGGCGTGCGTACGCCTTGTTGTTTAATAAAGCGGGGTACTTTATGCAAGCTTATCCATGCTAAGGGTGGATTTTGACAAAACCGGATGAACTCTTCAATGGTCTCGCGTTTGAGGTCAGGCAACGTCAGGCCTTTGATTTGCCAGCACCATTGCAGCAAGCGCTCGGCTTCACGGCGATAGCTGTTGAATGTCCCTAGGCTTCCGTTATAACTTTTAAGAAAGTTTAATGTGTGCAGGAAATCAGCTTGAAAGCATGGGTCGGGGAGGATAGCATGCGCCGCATTCAGGTGCAGGTAATCCATGCTATCAAACAGTGGAAGTAGGTCTTTTTTCATGGTTTCGTAACGACCGCTCGCGTGGCTGCAGGCGCTCCTGCTGTTTTGATCGGGATTGCGATGAGTTGCATGATACCAAGATCACCGGATGCTTTTCGGCTGACGAGAAGATCCACGGTGAGCGATTGAGTGATTTTTTGTTGTGTATTTTGGTAGATGACCTGCAAGGGAATGGTTATCTTCCATTGGTTTTCTTTGACCGCTTGGAGGTTTGCTTTTCCGCCGAGCTGACTGCTCACGACAAGCTGTTTGGATTTAATGGCATCAAGGTTGCCTGATTTCTTTAATGCATCGTTAAATCCTTGCCAACCTTGGTCCGTGTAACAAGGTTTCAGAGCGAGCAATTGGGGCTCTATGCTGGCCGGATCGAAACGAAAAGACTGCAGCGCTGCAGTTGTCGCCCAGCTTTCCATGATCGCAGAATCGATCACTTTGGTGTCCTTGGGAAAGTGGGTATCGCAACTCATGACGGCGGGTACTTGCGGGGCCGGTTGGGCTGCGACAACGGGTTCTGCTGCGGTGGCGGCAAGACTCGCCATGGGTAATAGCATGAAAATGAAGAGGGGAAGGTGGTTTTTTTTCATTAGGTTGAGTCCCTTGGCAAATTAAATCATCCCACAGTAGCGAGTACTTTGACACTTTGGGCTGAGTATTTCAACAGGTCTAGGTTCAGGTCAATTGATTGTTTAATATCCATTACTCTGTAGAAACTCACCAAGAGGCGTGGCTTGAAATGTTGCATCTTGCTTGACTGCTTGCTTCCAGATAGAAAAAGCAAGAATCTTTTTCGCTAAATTCTCTGTCTCCAGACAAATCGGTTGGTTCTGTAAAAGAGGATGTTGATGCATGACTGGATTTCTTAGCGGTGCTGGCGTGCGTAATGCGCAATGTTCTGCCTTGATCCACTCCACCAATACGTTATCATCTTCTGAGGCCACAGCCTTATCGTAGCGTCGTTCAGCGGATTGATATCCCGCTTGTGTTTGATCTTTTGGGTCTAACTGCTTTAGACCGTAAAGATCGAAAACTTTATTCATCATAAACCGTGCAATTCTACCGTTACCATCCGCGAAAGGATGGATAGCTATAATACCATTGTGAATAAATGCAGCGAGAGCATGCGGCGAAGAATTATTTGCTCGAAGTTTAGCATGAAACGTCTGAAGTAAATGATGAAACAAAACGTTGATGTCTTCTGGCTTTGCAAAGACAGTACAGTAAAGGCTAACTGCTTCTTTTTGTGCGGGAAGTAAATCATAAATACGCAAGAGAGGCGCAGGCTTTCGAACATTAAAATACGTTTCAAACTCTTCTTCTCGATATTCAGGAATTTTTTCTTTATTTTTTAATGAAATAGACTTCCCAATGTATTTGTCATGTCCAGTCATCACATCTTCAAACGCATTAGGATCGATCAACATATGCAACATAAGATTAACAGCCTCTCGTGTGCGGAGAGCAGGCAGAAAATCTAAATTTGCTTTAATTATATTA
>CANISA010000083.1 GCA_947470005.1 Legionellaceae bacterium
ATCCGCACTGAGCGTTACAAAGGGCTTCTCGCCTAAGTAGGGCAATGCATTCACCACAGCACCTCCCGTTTCAAAGGCACCTGGAGGCTCAGGCAGGTAGATGATTTCAAGGCCAAATCGCACGCCACAACCGAGGTGCCGTTTTATTTGGTCGCCTAGGTGCGCATGATTGATGATGATACGCTCAAATCCTGCGCGCGCGAGTTGAATCACGTGGTGTTCAATCAAAGGGATTTGATGCACGGTACACAGGGCTTTAGGGATATTATCCGTCAATGGCCTTAAGCGTTCACCTCGGCCAGCTGCTAAAATCAGGGCTGTTTTCATGCAGGTTGTTTCTCCTCAAACGCAGGAAGAACGCGCTGTTGCATCAATTCATGCAGGGGTCCGAATACATCATAGCGAGCAAGGCATGACATGGTGTGGTGCAGCGTGAGGGGTAAATCACGCAAATAGGCTGATTTTTTATCACGAAGATGCAGTCGAGAAAAAATGCCTAATACTTTTAAATGGCGTTGCAAACCGCACCAGTCAAGCCCATGCTGAAATTCCGAGAGCGACCATCCCTCGGTGCGTGGTAATTTTTTATAAAAATAAGTCATCCATTGTGTTCGTTTTTCATCAGGCCAATGCAGGTAGCAATCTTTTAACAGGGAAACCAGATCGTAAGTAAATGGACCGAGCATCGCGTCTTGAAAATCAATGACACCGATTTCAGGTGGCGTTTGTTCGCCCACGATGAGCAAATTACGTGAGTGGTAATCGCGGTGAATAAATCGTTGCGGTTGGCAGGATAGATGGGTGGTTAAGGTGCGAAACGTTTGGGAGAGGTGCTTTTCTTCACGTGGGCTTAAGGTAAGCCCGAGCAAGGCGTCTAAAAACCAGGTTCGAAAAAGGTCCATTTCTTGTTGCATGAAGGGCGCGTCAAACAGCGGTAATTTAGGGTCACTTGTTGGGCACTGTTGGATGGTGATCAGCGTATCCATCGCAGCGGTGTATCGTGCGTCCATGTTGTCTGGAGACAATCCATTGAGCAACAAGGTATCGCCGAGGTCTTCAAGTAACGCGAATCCTTGATCCAAATCGACGGCAAGCACGTGGGGGGTATGAATTCCATGCGTGGAAAGTAGGAGGCCTATTTGAATAAAGCTGATCAAGCCTTCTTTTGTGGGCGGGGCATCCATGACCACGAGGTGCTTTTCTGCCGTTTTCAAGCGAAAATATCGTCGAAAACTAGCGTCACCTGCAAGTGGCGTTAATGTAAAAGCAGGCAAGCTTGGTAATGCCGCTAACCATTCGTTCAGTGCGTTTTGTCGTGTAAGCATGATATACTCCCCGCCCAGATTGAGACGATGTGTTTTTTGTGCATCATAAGGCATTTTCGTGGCGCTGAACATTGGGGCTTATTTGACACAAACGCGTAGGATGGTTGTCGCAATCATTGGATGTGTCGCGCTGACTGTCCACGCGGACACGCCTTCAACGGGAACTACACCGATCGAAGCCTGCGTGGTTGTGCCGAAGACTCACTTAACAAACGCCGTCCGTTCGACGATAGCGACGTGCTTAGGCTGGCAGCCCAATCCCGATAACCCGATTTGCCAAGGGTCCTACCGTGCCGTAGGCGAGGGTTCAGATACGTCTGATTCCATGCAAATCACGGCGGATACCGTGTCGTTGTACGCCGTGGGGCGGTCGGATTTTGTGGGTCATGTTGAGGCCAGTTCCGGGACGCGCGTGGTCAATGCGCAGACGGCTGCCTTGTTTCGGGATCCAAAAACGCAGAAAATCACGCGCGTGGAACTCTTTGGTGAGGTTCGTTACGTTGAGCCTTCGCGACTGATGTTCGCGAAGAAAGTGACGTTACACCCAGATGACCGTTCCGGTGAAATCGAAGACGTGTTGTATCGATTCGACAGTCAGCATGCTGGCGCTTTATTGCCCGCATGGGGACTGGCGCGGTTTATCCAACGTTTCGCTAACCATGATCTATTGCTGCGGCAGGCAACGTATAGCACGTGCCCCCCTCAAACCAGGGATTGGGATATTGAAGCGCGTGAAATTACATTGGATCAGGCGCAGGCACGTGGCGTGGCGCGCGATGCGACGCTTCGCATTCATGATTGGCCGGTGTTGTATGCCCCCTATTTCAGTTTTCCTACGTCAAAAGCGCGTCAATCAGGCTTCTTGATGCCCGTTTATGGATACTCAAACATTGGGGGAGGCGACATTGCCGCTCCTTTTTATTGGAACATAGCGCCGAATTATGATGCCACCATCGTGCCCCATGCGTACACGCGTCGAGGGGTGATGATTGGAGGGGATGTGCGAGGCTTGACGGAGGACTCGGTGGGCATGATGAGTGCTCATGTTTTACCTGAGGATCGCGCGTATCATCATTTTTTGATAAACAATCAAACGCACTATTCGCAGTTACGTGGACAATCAGACACACGATGGTCGGTCTTGTTACGTGAGGATGCGCAATTGACCGATCAGTTGCAGATGCACCTGAACTACCAGCGTGTCTCAGATGATTATTACCTGCAGGATTTTAGTAGTAATTTGGCGATTGTGACGGCAAATCAATTACGACAAGAGGGCTCGTTGAGTTATACCACGGATCATTGGGTTTTTCGGGGCATGGCCGAAGCATATCAAACGTTAAATCCTATTAATCAAGCGGCAGTGGATAACATCTATGAGCGATTGCCCCAACTGCTCGCACGAGGTGTTTATGATGAGCTGCCATTGAATGGGCGTTTGAGTTTGGTTGGTGAATTCGATGATTTTCATTGGCCCGTAGACGACCCAGCGCAACCTCAGGGGCCACGTTATCATGCCAACCCAATTCTGTCTTTTGCTACGCACAAGTCATGGGGGTACGTGGTTCCTGAGGTTCAACTCGTTGAAAATTATTATCATTTGAATGCCACTGGATTAGGGGCGCCGGCGACCTACAATCACACGATTCCACGCTACAGTGTCGACAGTGGTCTTTTGTTTGATCGTCGGGGTGTTTTTCAGGACAAGGGATACACACAAACGCTGGAGCCGCGGTTGTACTACTTGAATGTTCCTTATCAAAATCAGTCCGCCATTCCGGCATTTGATTCGGCATACATGATTTTTAGCACGGATCAATTATTCCGTGCGAACCGATTCTCAGGGATTGATCGTATTGGTGACGCCAATCAATTGGCTTATGCGTTGACGTCGCGTTGGTTAACGGATGGGATGGGGCGCGAAAAAGCCAGTGTTTCGGTTGGTCAGCTGCGTTATTTTGCGGATAGGCGTGTACAACTGTGTTATCAGCAAGGAGGAGCATGCGTGGATAATCCGTTGATGCTCGGTTATCTGTCGCCAAAAGCAAAAAATTCACCCATCGCTTCGCGCGGGGCATACCAAATTAATTCGGCTTGGAGTACCAGTGGTGACCTCATTTGGGACAGTGAGACGCGAGCCACGAACAATGGGGATTTTAATTTCCATTATCAACCGGCAATCAATCACATGGTGCGAGCGGGGTATTCCTACTTGGTCAATGGCAATGTGTTCCCAGGGGCCGGGAGAGACGTAGGCCATAGCGCATTGCATCAAGCAACCGTTGGGTACGCCTGGCCATTGACGCCGACGTGGAGTGGGTTAGGCGCGTATAGTTACAATATTAGTGAGCGTTATGGGATGATGACGTTTTTAGGGGCTCAATATGATAGCTGTTGTTGGGCGGTGCGGTTGCTGGGAGGACGTGTTTTCAACAGTCTGTCGCCTTCTACCCTCAAACCGCAGTATAATAATAATGTATATGTGCAAGTGTTGTTGAAAGGGTTAGGTTCTGTTGGAAGCAGTGATCCGGCGAGTACGATTCAAAGCTATTTGCCAGGTTATGTGAATTCATTTCAGCGGTAATGGGGTGTTGCGTTTTATTTTGAAAAAAAACAATGAGGGCAGTGGGATGCGAAAGCAGCTAGGTTTACTTTTAATGTTCTTGCCGGCGTTTGTTCTGGCGGTACCGCTGGATAAAGTCGTAGCGGTTGTCAATGATGACGTGATCACGGCGAGTGAATTAGCGCTGCAAGTAGGGCAGATGCGTCAGCAATTGTTAGCAAGAAAAATGGAGCTGCCCGCAGACGCATTGTTGCAGAAGCAAGTTTTACAGCATTTGATTGACGAAAATCTCCAATTACAATTGGCAAAAACAAACGATCTTACCATCGATAACACAGAGCTTGATGAAACCATTACTAAAATTGCTGCATCGAACCACATGTCCTTGCAGGCTCTACGCGAGGAAATAATCAAGCAAGGCATGAATTTTGACGTCTATAGAGACAACATACGCAAAGAAGTGCTCATCAACCGTGTTCAACAAAATGCGGTGGGCAAAGAGATCATTATTTCCATGCAGCAAGTGAAAGATTACTTAAAATCATCAGAACACATCGAAAAAGGTCCGCAAACATTTCATGTGCAGCACATTGTTATTCCGCTTCAGGAAGAGCCAACGACCGACCAAGTCAATAAAGCGCGAGAAAAAGCGCTCACGTTGATTCGTAAAATTAAGCAGGGCGAAGATTTTAATCAGCTAGCCCTTGCGGAGTCGAGTGGTGAATATGCGCTGGAAGGTGGGGATTTAGGAGAGCGTCACTTAGCCGAGTTACCCGAAGTTTTTGCGGCAGAGGTGGTCAAGATGAACGCCGGCGACGTGGTCGGTCCTTTACGGACAGGCAATGGCTTTCAGGTGCTTAAATTGGTCTCTGTTGGGAGTAATCAAACCCGTCATGAAGTGAGTAAAACGCGCGTGCGTCATATTCTATTAAAGCAAGACGTGAACATGACGGAGGCCGAAGCCAGCAAGCAGATTGATAACCTCTATCAACAGTTGAAATCAGGGAAAGACTTTGCTCTGATGGCCAAAAAGTACTCGCTAGACAGAGCCAGTGCGATTAAGGGGGGCGATTTAGGCTGGGTTACATCAGAAGAAGTGGTTCCAGCTTTTGCTGAAGTGATGAATGCGTTACCCATAAACACAATCAGTAAACCGGTTAAAACCCCGTTTGGTTGGCATCTTATTCAAGTTCAAGAGCGTAAAACAGAAGATGACTCCAAGGCCTTCCAACGTCAGCAAGTCCGGCAATTTTTACATCAGCGTAAATTCACCGAAGCGGTCCAAAACTGGCAGCAACACATGCGAACGAATGCCTATGTTAATATCATGGAAAAGGAATTAGCGTGAAGCCATTGCTCGTCACCAGTGGCGAGCCAGCGGGAGTAGGGCCTGATTTGTGTCTCGCTCTAGTGAATCATGCTTATCCTACGGTTGTCTTGGCCGATAAATCGTTATTGACCGCCCGTGCAGCGCAGCTCGGGCTTCCCTTGTTGCTGCGTGATTATGAAGCTGGCGTCCCCCTCGTGCCGGCTGCGAACACGCTAACGGTTCTTTCACACACGTGCCCTGATGCGGTCACTGCGGGCGTGCTCAATCCTAATAATTCGCCGTATGTCATGCAGATGCTGGCTACCGGTGCTGAGCGTTGCTTGAGTGGCGAGTTTTCAGCATTAATTACCGCTCCTGTGCACAAAGCCGTCATGAACGAGGCGGGATTTGCTTTTACGGGACACACTGAATTTTTTGCAGACCTGTGCCAGGCACAGCGTGTGGTGATGATGCTTGCATGCCCTGGTATGAAGGTAGCGCTAGCAACCACGCATCTTCCCTTACGATTCGTTTCTTCTGCAATCACTCAATCGTTATTAATAGACGTGATTCGTACGCTTTATATCGCCCTGCAACGTGATTTTGGTTTGCCACGCCCTAAAATTTGTGTTGCAGGGTTAAACCCACATGCGGGGGAGTCAGGTTATCTTGGGTCGGAAGAAATTGAGGTAATTACCCCGGCTTTAGAGGCTCTTCGCCGAGAGGGCATTGACACGAGTGGTCCATTTCCTGCCGATACGCTGTTTGTCGGAGAGCGAGCACGTGGATGCGATGTCTTTCTTGCGATGTATCACGATCAAGGATTGCCTGTCTTGAAATACGCAGGGTTTGGACAGGCTGTTAATGTGACATTGGGCCTGCCCATCATCCGTACGTCTGTTGATCATGGGACGGCACTGTCGCTTGCCGGTACGGGGCGGGCTGAATCAAGTAGTCTAGTGGCCGCGGTTGAGATGGCCATATTCATGGTCAAGCAACGAGAGATGTACGATGCAAGTCATTAGTTTAATTGCAGCGGTTGATGAGCGGGGAGGGATAGGAAAAGATAACCATCTGCTTTGCTATTTGCCTGCTGATCTTCAGTATTTCAAAACGGTAACACTGGGAAAGCCTGTTGTGATGGGACGACGAACATTTGAATCCATCGGAAAAGCATTGCCTGGCCGCCTAAATATCGTACTGAGTCGTTCGGAGCTAACGCTGCCAGGTGCAACGGTGGTTTCCTCGTTGGACGAGGCTTTTCAACTAACGGCAGATGCGCCAGAGGTAGTGGTTATTGGTGGTGCTCACGTATTTGGACAAGCCCTACCTCTAGCCAATCGAATTTACCAAACGGTTATTCATTATCAATTTGATTCAGATGTTTTTTTTCCGGACGTTAAGTGGGGCGAGTGGACGATAGTAGAGTCCAAAAATAGGCCACACGATGACAAAAACCCCCATGATATGACGTTTAATTGCTACAAGCGGATATATTTTGGACGCACAGAAAAAAACAAGTAAATTAAATGAAAAAAGCAGTTGACAGGAAATCCTGTGCGAGTAGAATGCACACCACGCTGACAGAGCGACGGTTGATTAAGAAAAGAGAAGACAAACTGTGTGGGCACTTTGATGTGCCTTTGAGTGCGAAAGTACAAGCAGTAAAATA
>CANISA010000084.1 GCA_947470005.1 Legionellaceae bacterium
GTGTTGGAAGAAAACCCTTATCGTTTTGAAAATAGCAGCAATCTAAATGTTGATATTAAATCTGCTGATTTAGCTTATGTCATATACACATCAGGGACGACAGGAAAACCGAAAGGAGTCATGGTAGAGCACGCAGCATTCAGTCAATTTATTATTGATTTTTCAGCGATAGATGTTGTGAAGCACATGTTGCAGCATCCCTTTTCAACATTGAGCTTAACGAACTATGTTTTTGATATTTTTGGATTAGAATATGCTTTGACATGGGCTTGCGGTGGCACGGTCGTTTTGTCGGATATTACGCTAGCTAGTTTAGATGCTGTTAAATATCCCCCTCGTTTGATCCAGCAGACTCCGTCAGTTTGGCGAGAGCTGTTAGAAACGTTACCTGGGAATCTATTGAATGATGTGCTGTGTTTAGTTGGTGGTGAGCCTGTGAATGCTTCGTTGGCTCTTGATTTACAACAGTGCTGTAAGCACGTGGTTAATGTATATGGTCCGACTGAAACTACAATCTGGAGTACCTATTATCTATATAATTGCATGACGCAAGCCTGTTTGATTGGTAGACCGCTGAGTCACGAGTCTGCCCATGTGTTGGACTCGAATCAAAAACCCGTGCTAACAGGAGAAATAGGTGAGCTGTATATTGGCGGCGCTGGTTTGGCTCGAGGTTATTTAAATCAGCCGAAACTAACGGCAGAACGGTTTATTAATCATCCTGTTTTAGGGGCGCGACTTTATAGGACCGGCGATTTTGTTCGATACTTGGCTGACGGGAATCTTGAATACATAGGGCGCAATGATTTTCAGGTGAAAATTCGTGGATTTCGTATTGAGTTGGGCGAGATAGAGTGGGCACTGTTATCTTTTAGTAACAGTATTGAACAAGCAGTCGCTCTTGTAAAAACAAGGGATGACAATAGTAAATTAGTGGCGTTTTATCAAAGAGCAGAGTCGTTGAACAAAGATGATCTTGTGGCACATTGTAGTCAAAAATTACCTGACTATATGGTGCCATCCCTGTTTATTCAGATGGAAAAGTTTCCTCTCACAATTCAAGGGAAAATAGATCGGATATTTTTGCAGAGTATGCTGGATGAGGGAGCTGCTTTTTATGATGATGATTTAAATTCTACACAGAAATTTGTTGTCAATTTATTCCATGAAATATTGTCTGTTGATACAGCCATTTCCATGGACGATGATTTTTTCTCATTAGGCGGTCATTCCTTGCTCGTTACGACCATGACTTTAGCGATTAGAAAAGAATACGGGTTGAGAATCACACCAAGAGAAATATACGGTGCTTTAAAAGTGGGTGAAATTTCCAAGTTGATTGACACTAGGTTGGGTGATGATTCAAATAAAAAAATAGAAAGAGCAACGCCTGATAAATATAATCCTGGTCCGCAACATTACCACCTTACAGCCTATCAGCTTGGTATGTTTTTTGATCATTTTCGACGTGATGATGGCGCGCGAGCGTATACGATTCCGGTATTTTTTGATGTCGTTGGTGAATTTGATATTCAGCGGGCTCACGCGGCTTTTGTTAGCCTGGTGAGGCGCCACAAAATACTCACTGGCTTTATTGCGTCACGGGATAATGCGGCTTTTCATTACTTAAATGACGATGATATTGATGTTAAACGTTGCGTTGTGTTACAGGATGAATTGGATGATTATTTACATTCAATTTCTTGTACAACATTTAATTTAAACGAGGGATTAATTGATTTTAGAATTATTGAAATAGCTGACAAAAAAAATCATGTGGTTTTGTCATTTGTTCATCATCATATTGTTGCAGATGGTTATGCAATTAATCAGATGATACAGGATTATTTTGATCTTTATGATGGTTTTTTTGAGTCAAAACCTATTGATGAGATTTTTTCATACAACTATTACACATTATATGAAAGTAAAAATCGATTAAAATCACGTTTTTTTTGGATGCAAAATTTAGACTTTAATGCTGGCTTCACGTTACCAATTGATAACCCTCGTCCTGGTGAAAGAACATTAAGTGGTCAATATATTGACTTTAAATTTGATGAGCACCTGCAAGAGCAGGTGAAAGCGTTGGCCGTTCAAAATAATTGCTCATTGAACGTCGTTGTTCTCGCATGTATCTATGTTGTGCTATCTAAATACGCCCAGATCGATAACATTAATATAGGCGTAGTGTTTGCTAATAGAACGATAGATTCAGAGGCCGTGGTTGGTTGTTTTGTTAATACGCTACCTATTGGATTGAAAATAGATGCCAAGCAACCTCTAAAAGCAATTATTACCTTGTTGGCCCGACGGTTAAGTCAAGCGATTGAGAATAGTGATTACCCTGCAATCGAACTGATTCAGACGTTGCAATTAGAGACGGATGATTCGTGCCATCCATTGTATCAAGTACTTTTTGCAAGCCAATATGAGCCTGAACTAAGAACGTCCGATCGTTATCGTGTATTTCGAAAAGTAATACACAATGGTTCGTCTAAATTTGATTTAACATTTAATTTTCATCATAGTGAAACCGCCCATTTACTTGGCGTTGAGTACAATTCTGCATTGTATGAAACAAACACTATACAAAGGCTATGGGAGTTTTTGAACCTTGTTATTGAGGCAGGTGTAAGTTGTCCTGAACAATGCATTGCAGCCATTCCGTTGTTGAGTCAGGCAGAATACTGTCGTATTATTCATGATTGGAACGCCACTGATCACGCTTATTCTGAACATAAAACTATTCATCAGCTATTTGAAGAGCAAGTTGTGCGAACACCTGATCTTGTAGCAGTGGTTTTTGAGGATCAGGAATTAACGTATTCTGAGCTTAATGCGCAGTCCAACCAATTAGCGAGATATCTACGAATACATTATCAAACGCAAGGGTTTGAATTAAAACCAGATACAATTATTGCCGTTTGTTTAGAACGATCGTTAGCAATGATCATTGCTCTTTTAGGTGTCCTGAAAGCTGGCGCTGCATATGTTCCAATGGATCCCAATGATCCGGATGAGCGTATTCAGTATATTTTGGATGATACGAAAAGCTTCATGGTGCTCACTCAATCGTTTTTTATTAAACGATTTGACGGTAAGCTAAAGACGTGTACCCTCGTTTTGGATGAGCCTTTTTATTCCGCTGAAGAAACGACGAATCTCCCGCTGCGTTATCAATCAACAGATTTGGCATGTATTATTTATACTTCGGGTACAACCGGTCAGCCCAAAGGCGTGCTCCTAGAGCATCGAGGGTTTGTTAATCGAATTGAATGGATGCAAACAAAGCATCCATTGTCGCCGCAAGATACCATCCTGCATAAAACACCGTATGTTTTTGATGTATCAATTTGGGAGTTATTTTGGGCTAATTGGTACGGTGCCAAATTGGTTATAGCAAGACCTGATGGACATAAAGATAGTCATTACTTACGTAGAGTGATGATAGAAAAAAAAATAACGGTCGTACATTTTGTTCCAAGTATGCTTGCTGCATTCATCTATGATTTAAATCATTCATGCGATAAGGTATCGGCGACGTTACGATATTTATTTTGTAGCGGCGAATCGTTGTCAGTCGCGCACGTGTCTGCAATCAAGGCATTAAGCGATCATGATTTGAACGTATTTAATCTATATGGTCCGACAGAAGCATCCATTGATATGACTTATTTTGATTGTAATCATCGTTTAGAAAAAATGATGATAGGTAAGTCTATTCAAAATACACGAAGTTATGTACTTGATGCGCAATTGCAGCCAGTCCCGATTGGTGTTACGGGTGAGCTATACCTGAGCGGCGTTGGATTGGCGCAGGGGTATTTAAATCAACCCAAACTAACTGAGGAGCGGTTTATCGCCAATCCCTTCGTGTCGGAAATGGATCAAGGGAAGGGCTATGAGCGACTTTATAAGACGGGGGATTTGGCTCGATGGTTAACCGATGGAACGCTTGAGTATCTTGGGCGTAATGATTTTCAAATAAAAATTCGTGGCATGAGGATTGAGCCAGGTGAAATTGAGTCTGTATTATCGATATACCCCGGGGTTAAACAAAGCGTTGTTTTAGCTAGGGATGGATATGCTTCCACTGCTTTGATTGCATATTATGTGAGCGATATTGTTATCGATACCGATGTGCTGGTTGACCATTTAGCCCTTCATTTGCCGGCATCCATGATGCCATTTACGTTTGTGCGAATTGACGCTGTCCCCTTGACGATGAGTGGGAAACTTGATCGAAAGGCACTTCCTGAACCTGATTTTGCGTTGGTTCATCATGACGAGGTGCCAAAAACGGAGCTCGAGGAGCGCATCAGTGTCATTTGGCAGGATATTTTGGGCGTTCAGCAAATAAGTACGCGAGATGATTTTTTTAGAATGGGTGGCAATTCGATTTTAAGC
This sequence comes from Legionellaceae bacterium, assembly GCA_947470005.1. Classification (GTDB taxonomy): domain Bacteria; phylum Pseudomonadota; class Gammaproteobacteria; order Legionellales; family Legionellaceae; genus JAGVJT01. Next base: position 4,411 of record CANISA010000084.1, read on the forward strand.
ATTCAGTTGATGTCTCATTTGCGTTATGCCGGTTTTAACTGTGGCATGAGAGATATATTTGAGCAACGCACGATTGAGCGGTTAGCACACTGTATTGTGAGTCGACAAAAACCAATCCATAATGATGCAGAGCAGGGACTTTTAGTTGGTGAGTTTGAGTTGTTGCCCATTCAACGTTGGTTTTTTGATCAACCATTCAGATATCAAGGGCATTGGAATCAAGTCATTTTAGTTCGATCGCCTCAGTTGTCTATTGAAACATTAGAGTGGTGCCTTCCGATGTTAGTGGCGCATCACGACATGTTAAGCGTTGTTTTTGCCAACGACGGCTCAGGTAATATACGTCAACGTTATTGTGCGTCTTTTGATAGTTTAGAGATTAAGCGGATGGATGTATCGAGTTTATCAGCGGTACAGCGGAGCGATCGATTAACCTCGTGGCAGAGTGATTTTGATATCACATCTGGCCCGCTATGGCGACTGGGTTACTTAAGTGGCTATGATGATGGTAGTCCACGATTATTCTTTGCGCTACATCATTTGATTGTTGATGCTGTCTCATGGCGTATCTTAATAGCAGATATCAAGCGGCTTTGTAACGGAGACGCCTTGAGTTTGAAAACCAGTAGCTATCGGCAATGGATTGATGCGGTTCAAGGTTATGCACAAACTCATCAGTCTGAGATACCTTATTGGTTAGAGCAGATGAGTGCTCAGCCTAATTATGCTCAATTGCCATTTATTAACAAGAACGTGCATTACAGGAAATTTACGCTAGATAACGTATTGACTCAACAATTAATTGGGCAAGCGAATCAAGCGTATCATACGGAAATTAACGATTTACTCTTGACCGCATTAGCTTATGCATTAGAGGCGTGGCAAGGCAGCTCATGTCATGTCATCACTTTAGAGGGGCATGGTCGAGAATTCATTCAGGAGGCGATGGATGTTTCTGGTACGTTGGGTTGGTTCACGACGTTATGCCCAGTTAAGCTCGTTGTTCAGGAGACCTTGTCGTTAACGATTCAACAGATGAAGGAAACGTTACGCAATATTCCTAATAAAGGAATTGGTTATGGCGCCCTGGTTTGTTATAGCGAGAATAGTCAGCTGCGTTCGCAGTGCTTGCCGCCAATTTGGTTTAATTATTTAGGGCAAATAGATGGTCAAATAGGTGATTGGCAATTTGAGACAGAGAGCTCTGGAGTGGTTATTCATCCAGAAAATGAGGAACTTCATCTTATTCGTATTGATGGGATGATTACTCAGGGGGCGTTAACGTTTAATTTTACATTAAAATGCGATGATATAAGTAGTAAACGGTTAGTTGATATCTTTGAGTCATCGATTATTCACATTATTACGCATTGTATGGAGGGTTCGTTTCCTCAACAACGAATTTATACGGCGGGTGACTTTAAAGCGGTCAGGCATGAATTTGATTTAAAAGAGCTGCCCTTGCAATCCAATTCAGGGGCGCTGGCTCAGCCGTTTGAGATGACTGAAATACAAAAAGCATATTTGTTGGGTCGGCGCAAGGAGTTTGAAATTGGTCAAGTGAGCAATCATCTTTATCATGAATTTTATTTTACTCAATTAGATGTGCTGCGATTAGAAAAAGCCTTGAACCGCCTTATTGATGTTTATCCGGAATTAAGATCTGTTTTTAATCATGATGATCTCACTCAGCGTTATTTACCCTTTAATGAAGACATTTATTACATCATCGAAAAACATAAAAGGGACGTTTGTTATGAACCATTATATCTTGTAGATGTTCGCCATGAGCTATCACATAAAATATACGATGTTGGTGTTTACCCTTTATTTACATTGCAAGTTTCTGAGTTTAGCGATCGTGCTGTATTACATGTTAGTTTTGATTTAATTTTGCTTGATATTGAAAGCCGCGCGCAGTTTTTTCATCTTTTAACGCGATTGTATGAAGATGAGGATGCTCATTTATCGCTGCCGATGATCTCATTTAGAGATTATCGAATGTATATGCGTTTATTGAAACATTCATTGTGGTACAAGGCCGATCAAGCGTATTGGCATCAGAAATTGTCTCAATTACCTTTAAGGCCAAAATTACCATTGCAATGTGATCCGATGACAATTGAGTATCCGAGATTTGCGTTAAATAAAAAAATGGTGTCTCAGGATAAATGGTCTAAATTTAAAGAAAAAGCAGATGCCTACGGGGTCTCTTCTGCATCCGTTTTGTTATATCTATATGGTCTTGTCATTGCCTCGATTGCGGAAGAAAGTGATGTGTTAATTACGATGACATTATCTAATCGGTATGCAATCCATCCTGATGTGAAGCAATTGTGGGGTGATTTTACGTCGACCAGCTTATTTGGTTTCTCAAGGAAAATGGAGAATTTTCTTGTGTCCATTAAAAATACACATGAAGAACTGTGGCA
>CANISA010000085.1 GCA_947470005.1 Legionellaceae bacterium
CTCTTGCCTTCTAATCTTCTCGGTCGCGCAGAAGTGCGAAGCTTAGCGTTGATCATTGCTTGTGACATGCATCCGCTGAATAATTTACGTGTCTTGCAACAGTTACGCGCACAATTTCATGCCAGTGATGATCAGGTCAATGCCTGGTACCATCACTGGTTAAAAACAGGTTTTGATGCGTTTGAAGCGAAACTCCAACGGTTGCCACGGAAACATCCGGTCTGCTACGGACACGAGGTAAGCCTTGCTGACCTCTGCTTGATTCCACAAGTTTACAATGCCAAACGCTTTGAATTTTCCATGACAGCTTATCCATTAATTGAAGACATTAATGAACACTGCACAAGAATCACAGCCTTCAGAGAGGCAGCACCTGAGCCTGCTGATTGTGCCTTATAAGGCGTAAAGCAATGCACGAGAACAACGCAGAAGCTCATTACATCAACGGGCAATGGACCCTCGGCACAGGTGAGGCACTTCTCTCAATAAACCCTGTGGATAACAGCATTATCTGGCACGGCACGTGCGCGACGAACACAGCGATCAGCGACGCATGCCTTGCTGCACGAACAGCACTACCCACATGGGCAAATCTGAGTTTGACCACGCGCGCGAACCATCTGCATGCGTTTGCAAAACACATCGAACAACGACGTGAAGCATTAACCGCCTTAATCGCATTAGAAACAGGGAAGCCTCGTTGGGAAGCCGACACGGAAACCCATGCTGTCATCGCAAAAATTGGCCTCTCCATTCAAGCGTACCAAGAGCGCACCGCTGAAAAAGTAACGACCGATGCGAATGCTGTGGCCACTTGCTTGCGATACAAACCCCATGGCGTCATTGCGGTGCTTGGGCCCTTTAATTTCCCAGCCCACTTAAGCAATGGACACATCGTCCCGGCGTTACTCGCGGGTAATACCGTGGTCTATAAACCCAGCGAATTAACCCCGGCAGTTGCTGCATTTGTCGTGCAATGCTGGCATGACAGCGGCCTGCCAAAAGGTGTTCTTAACCTGATCCAGGGGGATGCACGCGTTGCAAAACGGCTGCTCGATGAAGACATTCAAGGGATCTGTTTCACCGGAAGCTATCGCACAGGCCTAGCCATTAACCAACAGATGAGTAACCGACCCGAAATAATTTTGGCGCTTGAAATGGGTGGGAATAATCCCTTGGTGATTGACCGCGTACAGAACCTGCCCGCCGCGGTCTACCAGACCCTGCTCTCAAGCTTCATCACCGCAGGCCAACGCTGCACTGCAGCAAGACGCATCATGATTCCAAATACAGCGCACGGCGATGATTTTTTAAATCAACTGGAGCACGCCTGTAAACGCTTCCATATCGGTGCACCAAACGAGACACCTGAACCATTCATGGGGCCCGTGATTAGCCACGCGCACGCCTTGCAACACCTCGATGCCCAACAAGCTTTGCAAGCACTCGGGGGTAAGAGCTTACTCACCATGACACTCCTTAAAGAAAACGTAAGCTTTCTTTCACCAGGAATCATCGACATGACGAGCGTTCAGACACCTCCTGACGAAGAAATTTTTGCGCCGTTCATTCAAGTCTACCGTTATGATGATTTCGACCAAGCACTCACGTTGGCAAATCAAACACGTTATGGCTTAGCCGCTGGTTTGTTCAGCGATAACCCCACCGTCTACGCGCAGTTTTATCAAACGATTCGGGCCGGCCTTATCTATTGGAATCGCGCAACCACCGGGGCATCGAGTCAACTCCCTTTTGGCGGGATCGGACAAAGTGGCAATCACCGCCCCAGCGCTTATTTTGCCGCTGATTATTGCGCATACCCGATTGCAAGCTTGGAGCAACCTCAATTATCCCTTCCTGATGTTCGATTACCTGGGATTAAATTTGAACAATAAAAGAGATGTTTTCGAATTAAACCTGGATGGCCTCGTTGGCCCCACCCATCACTACGCCGGACTGTCTCCCGGAAACATGGCCTCCACCTCAAATGCGTACACCGTAGCAAACCCCGCTGCCGCCGCGCACCAAGGGATTGAAAAAATGCGTTTTTTACACCGCCTCGGTCTCAAGCAAGCCGTGCTTCCCCCGCATGCGCGCCCCAATTTGACGCTGCTGCGCCAACTGGGATTCAGTGGATCACATCGACACCTGGTCAATCAAGCCAAAAGCCGCGCACCAGCACTTCTAGCCGCCTGCTATTCCGCCTCAAGCATGTGGACAGCAAACGCCGCGACCGTTTCTCCCAGTACCGACACAGTCGATGGCCTGGTGCACATCACAGCGGCCAATTTGGTCAACCAATTGCACCGGCACCAAGAAGCTGATTTCTCTCGCCGCCTGCTACAGCACGTGTTTGCCGATAAGCGCTATTTTAAACATCACCCCGTTCTCCCCAAAACACCTGCCATGGGTGATGAAGGAGCCGCCAATCACAGCCGTCTATGCGCACACCACGGGGGCCCTGGCATCCACCTGTTTGTTCATGGACGACAAGCGTTAGGAGAATCCGGTACGCCTTCTCCTACGCGCTTCCCTGCCAGACAAACGTTAGAGGCCTCTGAAGCAATCGCACGCAGTCATCAGCTCAACCCAGAAAGCGTGCTCTTTGCCTGTCAAAACCCACACGCCATTGATCGCGGAGTCTTTCATCATGATGTGATTGGCGTGGCGAATGAATCGCTCTTATTGATTCATCAAGACGCATTAGTGAACCAATCCGTTATTCTAAATCAATTGCTCCAACGCGCAGACTACCCGCTCCAAATCATTGAGATAGCGCGCGAGCAATTCACGCTCGAAGACGCCGTCAAGAGTTATGTGTTCAATTCTCAACTGCTCACCTTGCCATCCACCACACCGCAAAAAAACATGCTCCTCCTCGCACCGAAAGAATCTGAAACACACCCTCGGGTAAGGCCATGGATTGACGCGCTCATCATGGATAAACAAAACCCCGTGACACACGTGCATTTTCTCGATCTAAAGCAAAGCATGCAAAATGGCGGTGGTCCCGCTTGTTTGCGCCTACGGGTCCCCCTCAACACCGTCGAATTACACGCCATGCACCCGCATGTTTTAGTCAATGAAGCCCTGTTAGATACCTTGGATCAATGGGTCGATCGCCACTACCGAACCGAGCTTCATTTCGACGATCTTGCCGATCTGGCTCTGATGCGTGAAGCCTCCCGCGCACTGGACGAACTCACGCATATTCTCAAGCTAGGCAATATTTATCCTTTTCAACGCCAAGGAATCAGATCATGAAAACCATTTTTCACGACGTTGTGACTTATTTTCTTATTCAAGGCATTAACAACATAGATGAATGCTCACATCAGGCTGATCAAACGCGGCTCAACACGTTCAGCACGGAGTGCAATAGGCTCAGCTATGGTTTTTTTCAATCGGACCTGATAGCGAATTATCAATAGAATACATGATGAGTGTTATCACTGAGGCCCCGTCTGCACGCGCCACGGATTCAGGGTCCGCCGCAATAGCTGAGTATAGATAGGCGCGACGCCAGCCAACTGCACCACCGTTGTTGCGGTTAAGCACGACACCATCAACGGCAGTATGAGTGCATAATTTTTTGTCATTTCCACCACTAACACAATACCCGTAACCGGGGCACGCACGGTCGCAGAAAAAAGAGCACCCATGCCGGCCACGGCAAACATCCCTGGTTCAACTAATTCATTCGATAGACACCCTTGAAACAAGCATGACACACCCAGTCCCAATAGCGTCCCCAATGCCAACATCGGTGCAAAAATACCGCCCGGAACGCCTAGGTTATAACAAAGCATCGTCGTTACAAACCGTACCAAAAAAAGTCCAGCCAAGATGCCAACACCCGGAGCAAGATTCAGCGACTGCTGAATAATCCGATACCCACCGCCCACGGCTTCCGGCCAGGCATACGCCAAATAGCCGATGAGGAGCGCCACGCACACCACATACCCGCTCCGAAAACCAACGGTCCGATGGTCCATCCATTTTAAAGAACCCATCAATACACGGTTAAACACAACGCCGATAAAACCCATGAGTAGCCCAAACACAAAAAACAACCACAACGAACTTAACGGCGGGGCATTAAACACGGGCATCATAATCGCTTGTTGATCTCCGAGTATCGCGTGTAAGACTACATTCGACGCGACGCAACTAATGGCCACCGTTTTGAAATGCAAAAAGGGCAACGAAAACGAGCGACGCATTTCTTCCATCACAAAAAGAACCCCGGCCAATGGCGCATTAAACGCCGTAGCCAATCCAGCCGCCGCGCCTGCGGCAATCAGCGCGTCGCAACGCTTAGAGCTCAGACGAAAAAACTCCCCTAACATCTGCCCGACACTTCCTCCCATCTGAACAGTAGGGCCTTCCCGACCCACAACCACGTTGGATGCAATGGCACACAGTCCACCCAAAAACTTGACCGGAATCAAGCGACGCCAGCGGATACGGCGCTCATGCAACAACGCGCCTTCTATTTCTGGAATACCGCTCCCCGCAGCCTCTGGCGCAATTCGCTTCACCAACGTGCAGGCAAACAAAACCATCATAAGTGTCAGGGCAGGGGAAAAAAACCTCTCAGGAATGCCAACAGAGGCCGCGTAGCGCACGACGCCTTGCATCTCTGCTACCAGCTTATCAATGCCCCACTGAAAAGCAGAACCCAATACTCCAGTCAGCATACCCACCAAAATCGCTAGCAGATAAAATGTAATTATTTTCCGATAACGGATCACGTCACCCCCACACCAGACAAGCTATTCGTATCTACGATACCGCTAAACCTACTGATTAACACCACTTATTTTTCAAAAAATTGACTGACGAGCCTACTGGTTCAAAATACATTCATGCTGGAGTATAATAGGTGATGAGTGTCTTGAGAAATTAGAATTTTTTAAATAAGAGCTAACTATGTCGATGAATAATATACCTCAACATCTTCCGGACTATATAACGTTCGTTCACTCCATTGCGGTACTCGCTCTGCCCGTTTCTGGCAGCACATTGCATGGTGTCATGTGCGGGTATTTATCTGCCGGCGCCACGCTAGAGGGTGAAGCCTATTTACGTACGCTCATCATGAATAAAAACGATGAAAACACGCGTTCAGCCGCGTTATCTCTGTTCAACGTTTACGCCGTCAGCCAACAACAAATGGGGCATCTTGGTTTTGACTTCCAACTACTCCTCCCAGACGAAGACGAGCCATTACCTACGCGTGCCCAAGCATTCAGCGAATGGTGTAACGGGTTCACACAAGGCATCACCCTCGCTGGCATTGACTGTAATCAGCTCCAGGATGAAGACGCACAAGAGGCCATCCAACACTTAAATGAATTTGCACAACTTGACTATCATTCTCTACACGTTGATACAGAAGATGAGCAGGCTCTCATGGAAGTATGTGAGTACACACGAATGGCTGTATTACATATTCACAGTGACGTGCATACACATAAAGCCATAACCGGCGGCTCCGAAACAGCGCATTAAAAGGAAAAATAATGGGAAGCAGCTACATGAAGAACACGGTAATTAACTACTCCTTGCTCATCCTATTATTTATTCTCAGCCTGACGATATTAACTCAGTTATTATTCCCTACCTTAAATTATCGTCCCATGCCCACGGGGTTGTGTGAGGGAACACTTTCTCCAAGCAAGCCCAATTGGGTGAGTAGTTTGGTCCAGTCATCCAATAGCCATCATATCGCTCCCCTTCAAGGTAACACGCTGGCGTTGATTGCCTCTCACCTAAAAAAAGCTCAAATAGTAGATTTGAATACCTCCCGCCTGATTGCTTATCGCCAAAGTCCCTTACTCTCGTTCACCGATTGGATTTGCATAAAATCCAACGGTGACGTTATTTCCAGTGCAACCCTGGGGTATTATGACTTTGGTAAAAATCGACAATGGGTCGAAGCGATTAGAGCCAACTCTTAACATACAACACAATCACAGGCCTTTCTTATGTTTGAACAACCCATGGAATTGGACAAGACATTAGCAGCAAACGTCAGCGCTCACCCAAAAAAGCTGCGAACAATAATTGCATCATCCCACGAGGCATTAGGTCTTATGTATGATGCCGCCCAGACTCAACGCGCCGCGCGACAAACGAGCATAACCTACCCCCTGTCAAAATCATTACCCAACAATTAAACATACCTCGGCAATTCCGGAAGAGCCTAAAAACGGAGCGTTACCCTACTAATCGCTTCGCCTCTCCCCACACATCCATCAACGCATCAAACGAAAATCCTGTTAAACTGCTTAACCCACGCTCATGGGTTAACTGTTTCACAGCATTCAGCCGCCGTTCAAATTTGCTTAATGTTTTTTCCAACGTATCGTGTGGGTTTAGTTTACAAAAAACACTCAATGAGAAAACAGCATGAAGCAAATCACCAATCTCCTCCTGCAAGTCAACTTGATTGGCCTGCTCAAAACCCCCATGCAAATGCTCACGTATTTCCACACACTCACTCTCAATTTGCACCATAATTTGTTCAGCCGTTTCCCAACGAAAACCAAATGCATCTGCATCTTGCTCTAGTACAACCACTTTCTCTAATAAATCCATGCGCAATCACCTCGCCCATTTTTACAGCACCCTATCACAAACCGATGAGCATTCAAATCACAAAAAAAAAAAAATCACAACAACGGATCACAAGCGCCAATATGTGCTATATATAAGTAATACGATTATTTGGAGAGCAAAAAATGGCTAAAATAATATTTCCAGACATACCTGACGAAACACACGAATCA
>CANISA010000086.1 GCA_947470005.1 Legionellaceae bacterium
ACAGATGCCTTGTTGCCGGATCTTGGTTATTCATGGCTGGATTATGTTTTTCAAAAAAATCAGTATGATTTGGCAGTCCCTCGCCAGGAAGGAATCAATTTCTGGTTACGTTATTTGAAAGATTGTGAAGAGTCACATTTTATCAGTCATAATATGAGTTCCCTGCAGGAGTTAACCCTTGCCGAATCATCATATGTTGTGTTTTCGGAAGAAGATACGAATAAAATGGCTGATGTTGCGCAGAAATATCATGTGACGACATTTTCATTCCTGGTTGCTTCACTGTCGCTGCTTTTGTCCAGATTTTCAATGCAAACTGACATTGCTGTCGGATCCATGATGAGCAATCGACAGCATGAAGCATTCAAAGATGAAGTTGGATTTTTCTCGACGACGATTGTCTATCGATTTAAAGTTGATTTGACTCAATCCATGAGCGATTATTTACAAACTGCTTTTAAAAGCATGCTGGATGCTCAACAACATGGTTATGTTGATTTTTCCGAGGTTGTTCAAGCACTCAATGTTGATCGTTCAATGCATAAAAATCCTGTGTTTCAGATATTAATCAATGATTTGGGTTTTTTAAAAACAGATCATATTATTGAATCTGATTTCCAAGGCGAATTACCGAAATTTCCATTAAATATTCAGATTTACAAGATCAATGGAAAGATGGTGGTTCGTTTTATTTTTGACAAAACGCTAAACGGACAGGGCGCTGTTACGCAATTGGTCTCCAGTTTTTCAGTAATGTCAGGGCATATCATGAATGGTTTCGATATGAAACTGGGTGACTATGAATGGATAAAGGATGGTGATAAACAAAAATGGTGTATTGAATGGAATCAAACCGAACCAACACATAGTTACGAAAATACAGTTCATCAACTGTTTGAAGAACAGGCAAGGCAAGTCCCAGATGTGACGGCTATCATTTATGGTGAACAACAAGTGAGTTACCGTCATCTTGATCAACGTGTAAATCAACTCGTATCCCGAATTGAAAATCACGGGTTTCAGGGGCCACTGATTGCGGTCTGTTTTGAACGTTCGGTTGAGATGTTGATTTCAATTTTGGCTGTTCTGAAATCTGGCAGGGCTTATGTGCCGATCGATCCTGATCTCCCACGACTACGCATACAACGTATTCTTGATGAGATCCAAAATGAGCTTGTTTTGACGCAAAGCCATTTGCTTAAGGATTACTCCGTTTTTAGAATTGACGTTGATATCATGGATGAAACGGTTATCACCAGGCCCGCTACTGTCAAAAATGAGATCAAGTCTGGTGATTTGGCGTATGTCATGTATACATCTGGAACGTCTGGATTACCAAAAGGGGTCATGATCGAACATAGAAGTCTGGTGAACTATTGCAACCAGGTATCAACGTATCTGTCTGATGTTTCCAGAGTGGATTTTTCAGGTAACTTCTCGTTTGATTTATGCATGACGACTATGCTGATACCGCTAATGTTGGGAAAAACGGTATGCATATATCCGGGCAAGCTGGATGATGTGACTGAATATATTGCACATTTATTTGAGCATGATATTGAGTTTATCAAAGCTACGCCGACTTTTTTGGCTCTGGTCGCAGCAACCAAACCGGCATTTTCAGTCAAAAAATGTTTTGTTGGTGGAGAAAAGCTGAACCTTGACCAATTGAAAAAAATTACGTCCTGGGTTACTGACGTGTATGACGAATACGGTCCAACAGAAACGACTGTTGGAGTAACCTTGAATAAGTGCAGTCCCAAAATTAATCAGTCAGGCAATATAGGCAATCCGTACGGTAATATAAAATGCTATGTACTGGATCAATACAAAAATCCTGTTCCTGTTGCTGCTATAGGTGAGCTGTATATAAGTGGCGTTTGTCTTGCGCGTGGTTATTTTAACCAACCAGAGTTGACGAAAGCCTGTTTTTTTGACAATCCATGGTCAAGCAAATCGGAGCAGACGCGGGAACATGGCCTAATTTACAAAACAGGCGATTTTGTTCGATGGCTGCCAGATGGTCATTTGGAGTATATCGGTCGAAATGATTTCTTAATCAAAATTCGCGGTTTCAGAATTGAAGCAGGCGAGATTGAAAGTGTATTGAGTGCATATCATGGAGTCAGGCAATGTATTGTTAAATGGGTCGCAGAACCATTTTCTTGTCTGGTCGCATACTATGCTGGTGAACAAGCGCTGGATGAGGATTCCATTCGGTCTTATTTACGACATTATTTACCGGAATATATGCTGCCTTCTGTTTTTATGCATGTAATCGTTTTGCCAATGACAAGCAATGGAAAGCTGGATCGGGATGCATTGCCTGCCCCTGAAATCAGAAGAGAATCTTATGTGAGTCCCAAAACGGAGCAGGAAACGTTGGTGTGTCAAATTTGGGGAGAGGTTCTTCAGGTTGAACAAACGGGGATAACAGATGACTTTTTCAAGTTGGGCGGTGATTCAATTAAATGTATTCAAGTGGTATACCGAATGCAGCAAGCCGGGATCGACAGTCGGGTTTCAGACATTTTGACACACAGGACTGTTTCTGGTGTATTGAAGGCATTGGAAATAAAAAATGATTTGGTGTTGGCAGAGCAGGGCGAACTGAGTGGACATTTTGAATTAATGCCTATTCAAAAATGGTACTTTAATCAGCAATTCAATAAACCCTCGCATTGGAATCAGTCGTTTATGGTTCGGGTTCCTGCGTTGAGTCTTGCGCGTTTGAATGCGTTAATGCCAGAACTGGTTCGGCAGCATGACATGCTGCGTGTGCGATTTGAAGGGGCAAGACAATATTACCAGGCAACTATTGAGATACCGGAAATACGTGTTTATCAAGTGACGGAAGTTCATGAATCGTTACTGACAAGCTTACAGAATGATTTTGATTTGGAGCATGGTCCGTTGTGGAGAATTGCCTTGATTGAGGCGCATGAAGATGGAAGTGCGCGCCTTTTTTGTGCCTTCCATCATTTGATTTTCGATGCGGTTTCATGGTTGATTCTGATTGAAGATATTCGGCGTTTGTATTCTGCCGAGTCGCTTGGGCTGAAAAGCAACAGTTATCGTCAATGGGTATCTGCGTATTCGTCGAGTCAATATCCTTGGGAAACACAATTTGCACAACCTGTTCGGCCTGCTTTAGGTCAAATTATACAAAATGCTGTGTTAATGCTTGATGAAGCTCAAACCTATCAACTATTAAGACGAACATATCTTGAAGATGACATTGAGATCAATGACCTGTTACTGACGGCATTTGCATACGCACTGGTTGAATGGTTTGGTGTACATGAATGCACGATTACGGTTGAAACACACGGACGGGAAGGACATGATAATATGGACGTTTCTCGCACCATCGGATGGTTTTCAAATCATTACCCTGTGAAACTGAAGGTTCTGCATTCAACGAAGGCAACGGTTGACTGGATTAAAAACAATTTGCGATCCATTGGCATTGAGCGTAGCCGATTTTCAAATCATCACTTGTTACCTGATATTACATTCAATTATTTGGGTCAATTTGATCAGTCTCAGGGCTTCTGGCAACTCGTTCCGGAGTTATCAGGTACGGTGTCGCCTGCTGAGAACATTCAACCCCATACGTTAACTGTCGTTGGGCTGGTTGTGGAAAAGCGTTTGCGATTTATACTGAGCAGTTTTGTTGCAGAAAAAGATTTGGGATTGTTTAGTGATTTATTGATGCAATATTTAATTGAAGCGGTTAATTTGTGTGTTGCTGATTCGGGATGGGGCTTTGTTTCTTAGCCCCTGGCAGTGTCTTCTTTCACAAAATTCAGACGGATCTACGGCTTTTCGGCATTCCCAATGAAGTCATTTTATTGAGCGCACCACTGGCTAACATGGCCTCTTGCTGTTGACGGACAAAATCTCGTGCGTGCATCGCATCTCCAAATGTTCGTTGGTATCGTTGCACACCAAGTTCGGAATAATTTCTCCGGCCATACTGCCTATTTTTCTGCCACTTCATCCACCCCATTGTTTCAATTTCAATAATATTACGATTGCGCTGAGGCGCGGCATTATCGTTCTCAACTGCGTTGGCGCGTGGTGGTATAACCACATCGACGCCCGGTGAATGTGACGTAACTGCGTCATAAATAGGCGTTTCGTCATACGCGCCATCGGCAGAAAAATGGTCAATTGAATCAGTAATTTGTTCCAATAATCCCTCGACCTGCTGGTCATCGTGGCCAAACCTGTCTGTTAATGCGCAGGCTTCAATATAATGGTCCTGATTGATAGCCAGATGAAGCTTGCGCCAGCTCGCTTTGCTCGATAGCTCATACTTCTCTTGGTGCCATTCACCGCGTCCAAATCGTTTTAGTCCAGTAGAATCAATCGCTATAGCATGGATGTCATCATCCATCTTTTCCGTTTTTTTGTACCGTGGAACTTTGATATCCAATTCAGCAAGTCGCTTGCTCAGAACACTGAAATCAGGGCACGATAACGGGATTTTCATTAATTGGAACAGAGAGTCAATGAAGCCCTGACACTGGCGAAGGGGTAGTTTGTAAACCAGCCTGATCTCATGGCACGTGATGATAGCAAAATAGCTGTAAAGCCTTGGCTTACCTGTGCCATCATAAACTCTATCCGTTTCGTACCATTGGGATATCGCATCCTCTGATAGCCAAACCGTAATGTTACCACGTTGGCGCAGGGACTCAGTATAGTCCGTCCAATTCAATACTTTGTATTTTTGTTTCGGTACGTTCCATCCTTTCTTCTTTGGATATTTGTTCGGCATAAATCGGACGCCTGGCTCAAAATTGGGTGGCGTCCATAATAACACCGCAATGACATCCACACCCAAATCAGGTTAATTATTGAGCTAAGAAACAAAGCCCCGCGACGATGCGCACGCGCTCCTCACCATCTAAACCCTCGCTTATCGATGCTTGACAGAATGAACTGAACTGCGTCGATAATACTCGTGTTTGATGTATTGATTTCAATATCTGGGTTGGTAGGTTCTTCGTACGGATCATTCACACCGGTAAATCCAGTGATTAAACCCAGTTCGGCTTTTTTGTACAAGCCTTTAATATCACGTTGTTTGCAAACAGCCACGGGTGTTGAAACGTAAATTTCAATAAATCCACCGTGCTGGCTTATCACGTCTCGAATGGATTGACGCGTACCTTCATAGGGGGCAATGGCTGCACAAATAGCAATGCCTTTGTGTTTGGTAATTTCAGCAGCGACAAAGCCTATGCGTTGAATATTGGTATCCCGGTCAGCTTTAGTGAAGCCTAGTTCACTGGATAGATTTTTTCGGACGATATCGCCATCAAGTAGGGTCACGCTGCGTTGGTTGGATTCCATTAATTTGGCCAATACGGCTTTGGCGAGCGTTGATTTTCCAGCGCCGGAGAGGCCTGTGAAAAACAGTGTGTAGCCTTGTTGGTATCGGGGTGGGTATGCGTTGCGAAGCACTTGGATGACTTCAGGAAATGAAAACCAGTCTGGAATGTCCAAACGGTTTTCGAGCCTGTTGCGTAGCTCTGTGCCGGAAATGTCTTCAATCGTGTCTTGTGCGCTGATTTCATCCATGCTCAAAAAGGCGGCTTTTTCTTTTACATAAACAATGGCCGGAAACGGCATGATCTCAATGCCAATTTCTTCTGCATGTTCCAGCACTAGATCTTGCGCCGCATAGGGGGCGTAAAATGGCACGCCTTGGCTGTTGAGACCAGGGCCTGCATGGTCGCGGCCGACGATAAAATGCGTCACCCCGTAATTTTTACGAATGATGGCATGCCACACGGCCTCTCTTGGCCCGCCCATGCGCATGGCCAGCGGTAACAAGCTTAACATGGCGCGTTGGTCTGGGTATTTTTCTAAAACTTGCTCATAGCATTTCACGCGCGTGACATGATCAACATCACCAGGTTTAGTCATGCCGACCACGGGATGAATTAATAATTGCGCATTGGCGGCAACGGCTGCCCGTAACGTTAATTCATAATGCGCACGGTGAATGGGGTTTCTGGTTTGAAACGCGATGATTTGAGACCAACCGTAGATCTTGAATAATTGTTTGAGTTGGGCCGGCGTGTGTCGATATTCAACGAAATCATGGTGTGCAGGCGTTGATAGTGCTGTGATGTTCCCACCTAGATACCATGCGCCAGCGTGTTCATGCAGGTATTGAACAGCCGGGTGTTTGATATCATTTGCACCAAACACCGTGTGTGCTTCGTGGTCTTTATTAGGCTGCCAGTTTGAGGTGACGGTTAATAAAGCCAAAGGGGTGTTTTCAGGATCGGCCAGGATGATTTGCTCGCCAGCTTGCAGTTGCAAAGCAAATGATTCAGGTACGTCGAGGGTAATCGGCATGGGCCATAGCGTGCCATTGGTGAGTCGCATGGTATTGCAAACGGACTCATAATCGTGTGTGTCGAGGAAGCCGGTTAGCGGGGCGTATGCCCCGTTTAACAGGCATTCTAAATCACACAGCTGGCGTTTGGATAGCGTCCAGGCTTTTTTTTGGGTTAGATCGATAGTGGTGGGTTGGGTGCGGGTTTGGGTTAGTTCCATGATTCATTCCTTGTAAAAAAAATGCCTGATCGGCAAATTGGCTCATTTCGGTTTGATGCGAAATAATTAAAATGGTCATTTTGCCTCGTAATTACGTTAAAGCCTCGGATAAAGCAACATTTGTTCTGTAAATTCAGTTTTACTCCCAGTTTCGTTGGCTAAAATTCAAACAGATCTCTCTTTTTTCACAAAAACTCAATCAATATAG
>CANISA010000087.1 GCA_947470005.1 Legionellaceae bacterium
ACTCCCCCACGCTTGCCCACCTTGGAGATAATTGAGCACGTGTTGAAAGCCTGCGTTCATGACCCAAATGCCAACGTAACTGAGTGCTATCCCCGTAACGTACCCCACAATCATCATGGCGGGCCGTAAGAAGACATTCAGCAAGATCATCAGTCCTTGCTCGCTTTTCCCCAAGGCATCATGCCCTTCCGGGTGTGCCACCCCAAGGGCCACAATGGGAGCCGCCACCATGGCCTCAATCACTGATATCAGCCACGCAATGGCTCCAAATGTAAACAGCATGTACGGTAAAAAGGGAATATAATAGGCCGTGACAAAGGCAATCCCCAACATCACGCCTAACCACGCTAAGATCAAGGGAAAAAAGACCGTGAGCAATGCGTACGTTGTCGGGTACCATGAGCCTATGATCGCAGTTATCCCCAAGGTCAGCCACATCGACATCGCAAAATCGATGTAGCTCATCCCCATCGCGGCGAGCGCCACGATGGGGTTGACTCCAGGCACAGAGATAGCCGTCATCCCTCCTATAAAAAGACTCACTACTCCTGTCACAGGAATAATGACAATAATCATGAGCAAGCTCTCCACAAAGGCAAAGACATATTTTAGAAATGTATTCAGGAATGTGATCATTAGATTCACGAACGTATACATGATCGGGTCAAGACAAAGCATCTTAATCGTACAGTGTGATTTCTGATGCGGTATAGAACCATTGATCGATACACTCGAAGGAATATTCAGCTTCGGGCCCTGGATCCCGGTAAGCCCCGGTTGATCAGGGAGATCGATGATCATCCCATTGGTCACAAACCCATAGGCCGTTGTCGCCCCCGTACCAGTTATCGTCGTATAGCTCGAGCTACCCATCTTGGGTTGTTCGACCTCCGCTTGAGCTGACCCATTAATCAAATAAACCACTTGAGTCGCTGGTGTCGCATTTTTATTAAAATAAACACACAGGTTTCCATACGTTGTAGAACATGTCCCCTCGTTACCAAAGGGATCGGTGATATTGCTTAGCGTAAAGGTACTCTGATCGAGACCTGAGCCGGTATCCGTTGTGGTCGCGCTCGTCGCACTACCATTCAGTTGGACTAAGTCATAAAAATAACTACCCGCCATGATCCAACCCGATTCATTCGCATCTTGAATAAACGAGCGCGCATCATTGGCTTTACTGCTATTTGCGGTATCCGCCATCAGCTTTAAGGTAGGCGCCATAACGGCATTGTAATCAGCAATCGCATTCTGAAATTCGGCACCCTGAAACAAAACGCTCGCCGTAGTGCTCAGATCGGCGCCCCAATCAGGGCACGCATCCGATGAGCTTTGACACACGGTAAAGCCTGATGTATACGGCACACCAAACTGCTCTTGTGCAACGGTTGAAGCATTCGTGCTGGTGTCACCACTTGTCACAGTAAGTTGCGGATCATTCATGACCATGCTCTTGCTCGTTGATGACAACGTCAGGTACATCTGAGTGACCGCCATGGCTCGGGTCAACCGAACCACATCCAAATCACTGGACGAGAGCGTGCTGACACCCGTCGAGGTTTCCTTGCTCAACTCCGCACCCGTTGCCGCATCCGTCTTAACGGTTGTAGTATTCCCTGCGGCATCCGTCGTGACGGTCGTGGTTACCCCTCCGTCTGTACTCGTCGAACTGACTGTTGTCGCAACGGGATTCCATTTAATGGTGCCACAGATCCCATTCAGCGCGGAATAAACAGAGCTGGCATCAAAATTAGGCATGTTCACCTGGTAGGGCGACGTCTGGTAGGGCGCCCCTCCGCTATCTGCTGCATTTTGTACGGCTAAGGGATCCACTGACGTTAGAAAATCAGGAACAGCGTTGTCACAAAAGCCCTGCATCGTTACCGAGGGCGTGCCCGAGCAAGGGCCACTGCTGGGGTTGGCATCTAATTGCTCGAGATAACTCGTACGTTTAGTCTCCAGCTGGTTCTGTAAGCCAATCATGCAAACTTGACCATAGAGCATCGTGGACGCGCCGGTAGCCACAGTACTTCCACCCCCGAGAAGGGACGCCGCCGGGTTCATGTTGGCATGAATAATGACCCCCCCCCGATTCAGGTAATCCAACGCGGCGCCCCAGACTTTATCCGCAACGCCCACGCCTTGAACGACAATCCACATCACAGATATTTGCATGACACAATACCCAGATGCTTTTGGAATGAGCAGCGCCAGTCCGATGGTTGTCCGTACGGGAACCCAAATAGAAGACCATTTGTGGCCCAACATTTCTCCCTCATGCGCGGTATTCAGCGTAGAAACGAGGATGATGTACATGACGACGATGCCACCCAACGCAAGAACGGCGGAGTTAAACACCCCCATCAAGACACCAAACATTTGACTGCCCGTGCCATTCAACACGCCATCGACAACACCAAAGATATTACCTAAAAAAACAACGGAATAATCACTCGCCGGTGGCGTAAAGCTGATGGTATCAGCCATCGCAAGCATCGGAAACAGTGTGAGGAAGAACAGTACCCATCGGTTTGTCATCGCTTTCCTCCCAAGAGACCCTGCTTAAGCCACGTCCTTATCGTGCACCCTAATTTACCTTGTTTCAATTGGAAATACCAAAAGTGATAACGAAAAGCAAATGCCAAGGCAACAAGCATTATCGCCAACGTCAACATGCCCCCCTGCAAGGAACCGTAAACAAGTTGGTAGATAGCATACATCAAGAATAAAAAAGCCATGCTACTCATCAATAAACTTAATCGAAACAAGGCTTTTATTTGCACGCGCATATCAGCATCGGTCAAGTTAAGCCTCGCTTGTGCCGCTTTAAATGACTCCGTCACTTCTTTTGGTTGGGGAAGAAGCAGGGATTTAACCTCATTCAGAATAAAAAGAAAAAATGATTTGAGTCGATCCGCATCAGACCACAAGCGAACGTTGAACATTTTTTTCAATGAGGTCAATGCAGGTCGTTTGTCCTTGTTTTTCATAATTTTTACGTTCACCCAATGGACTTTTATTTTTAATACCACATAATAGGTAATAATAGATAGTGATCATGAAATTTATCCATCACTTGATCGTAAAAAAAGAGTAAACCTATTATGCCTGACCTCAGTCACGATGCTTGCGCGCAGTACTGGTATGAATATGCAGACCCGATGATCTATCGGGTTGTCACCTTTATGGAAAGTGTGGAAGATTGGACCGGTGATGGTGATCCCGCGTTTGAGGCGGCCGTAGACCAACTCGGAAAAGAGCTAGACGACATCGCCTCGATTGACCTCAATAAGCTTGCTGAAGCAGACAACTTCATCCGTTTGGTGGCTCACATTAAAACCGGGCGCGGGCTTCGTTTGCTGCAAGCGCTCGATACCGTGCACCCAGGCAGTGCCTCTAAAATTTTAATACACGCGGAAGAAAGCAGCGCAAGCAGCCAAGATCCTGCCGGTTTTTTTCTGAAACGTAACATTATTTTTGAGCGGTTACGCCTCTTGTCCCGTACTTTTTCAGAAAGTCGACTCAAACTAGTTTCACGTGCACTCGAAGGGGATGACCAATGAAAAAAAACCACCCGATAACACTCGGCTTGCTCTTGCTTTTTCTGCCCGTTATAGCCTCAGCAGATGATGCAACCGACACCGATGCCTTACTCACCGCCCTAGGTGCCTACCTGGGGTATGACCTCGCCTCAACAGACGACCCAGCCTTGAAAAGCCCCGTCGCGACCTTGCTGGATGCCGCCGGGGCTGCATTAGCGCAGCAATCTGCCGTGGTCACAGAGCTCGGAGCCATTCCCGTGAACGCTGCCAGTGAGGCTGCTTCGCAGTTTGTTCCGTCAGGATCAACGTATGCCCCCATCAACAGCATGAGCAATTACACCTTTTCGGGGCAATCCGGCACCCCCGCCTACAACACCGTATCCAGTTCAGGCGACGGGGCCGTCACTGTAACCAACTTGATCGATCAGTCCGACTACCAAAAGGACCCGATCAGCCAAGCCGTGTTAAATATCCTCGGAACGCCTAACTATACTTCCTGCATGGACAACGCCGACCCCGCCGCTTGGCTACCGGATTGCATGTACAAATTATACAACACCCAGGTCACCAATAACGTCATTGGCACCCCCCTCGGCAATACCGGCGACACGGCTTTTTTTACGTTCGCCAGCAACGCAGCCCTTATTCCCCAACTCAACAGCAACACGCTCATCGCCCCCCTGCTTTACAACACATCCGCTGCCGAACCGTCGACAGGGAGCACTCCGCCGCCGCCCGCTAATGGGCTCGCCTCAACAAACCAAATGCAAGACGCAGCTAATTTTATTCGTTACGCAAGCTACATGGTCACTCCCGTCCCTCTCCCTTTACAGAAAGAGTATGCCAACGCATTAACAATGATGAATGATAGCACCGTATCCGCCACCAACCGAAGTGATGCACAGGCCTCCATCACGTCCTATCTAACGAGCCTCCGAGTCTACGCCGCCCAAGTATCTGTCCCCATCAGTAACCTCTACGCTATCTTATCCAAACGCATGCCTCAGCAAAACGACAGCAATACCGCAACCCAAACAAGTCAAGCCCTGAGCGAATTCCAAATGGCCACCCGCCGTTTGGCCAACCCTGTGGATAAAAGCAATCAATGGATTGATCAAATCAATGCCGCCTCTTCAGGGACCGTTCAAAAAGAAATTGCCATTTTACTCGCGGAAATTAACTACCAGCTCTACTTAACGCGCCAACAAGAAGAGCGGCAATTGTTGACGACGTCTATTATGCTCCTACAGGCCGCCTACCAGCATCCGCCTTCGTTTGACACTTCGGCTGTCACAAACGCCGCTACGCCAGACGCCCCAACAACGCAGTGATTTGAGCAATCACAGCCTCCACGCCGATAAGCTTCATGGCTGCATCGGCGCGGACTTGTGTGCCCCAAGGGCAGGTCTCAACCGTCTTGCCTAACAAGCGACTTAATGCTTCTGGGTATGCATCTATCGCTAAATCACGACAGGTATAAGGGCCTGAAATACCAACACCTGTCACCGCGTGCAACGCAATCACGGGCGTGCCAACCGCAACTGCCATGTGGGCCGGCCCCGTATCAGGACAGAGCACCAGTGCTGCCTCGCGGATCACGGCCAGCAATTGCTTGGGCTTGGTTTTCCCAATCAAATTAGTCACGGGCAAGACCGCCGCAATGGCATCGCCCAACGCCTTATCTTCAGGGCTTGGGCCCCCCGTTAAGACAACGGACATCAACCCCATGGTTTGCACCCATCGAATCACCTCGATATAGCGCTCAACAGGCCACGTACGCACAGCCTTACTCGCAGCGGGATTCAGCACCAACACCGGCCGCACACCATCAGGCATATGCGCACGTGCCCACGCCTCATCCAACGGTGACATCGGTAGATCCCAGCGCACGTCCGTTTGTTTGACACCAAGGACGTGTGCAAACTTCAAAAATCCATCCAGCGTATGATCGCGGCCTGGGCTGATGGTTTCATTCACAAACCACCCGTGTCCATCTTTAGCACGCGCGCGATCGTAGCCCACTTTACGCGACGCTTGGATGCAAGGGTACAATAGATTGGCACGAAGGCTCGCTTGCGCTGCCAACAACACATCAAACGTTCTGGCGTGAAGCTGTTGTTTAAATCGCCAGTAATCCATCAATCCTTTAGGCTTTTGAATGACGATGAACTCAATGCCCTCCATGCCTGCAACCAGATCATAGGCTGGGCGAGAAATAACCCACGTTAATGCGGCATCCGGTAGGTAACGCTGTAACGTCCTAACCAAGGGCACGAACATCAAGACATCACCTAACGCGGATAGCCGGACTAAACAAATTGATTTAATCATCTTGCAAGATAAAACACGTACCGCAGTAAGGGCATGTTTCACGCCCCGTCACATCCAGAGGCAAATACACTTTAGGGTGTGCGCTCCACAGCTCCATCGCATCCGTCGGGCAAGACAGGGGCAATTCATGACGATGCACAAGGTATTCCTTCTCCGCACAGCCAAGCTTTTTTTTCATATCAAGCATACGATCCTCTTCCGGTTTGTCACGGGTTAAATAAGTCATTATCCATGATCTGCCTGACATGGGCTAGAAGTTGTGCCATACAGGTCAGATCTTCAGGATCAAACACACAGGCCTCAGGCCAGCTTCGGAGCCACGTTAATTGGCGTTTTGCCAATTGCCTGGTTGCAGCAACGCCCCGATCACGGAACGTTGTATAGTCCGTCACCCCCTGAAGGTAATCAAGTGCTTGTCGATAACCCACACTACGCATCGAGGGATGGCTACTGGTTAAATCCCACTGTGTAATCACGTTTGACACTTCATCAACAAATCCATCCGCCAGCATCGCATCAAACCGACAGGCAATGCGTTCATGCAGCCACGCACGCCGTGCAGGGAACAAACTTATATTTACAAATTTAACGTTCGATGGATGCGTCGGTTCTGCCAAATAATCAGCCAAGGGTCTGTTGGTCAGAAGGTACACCTCCAACGCGCGTTGAACACGTTGGGTATCATTCGGGTGGAGCCGCAATGCCGACACGGGGTCGACCCGCTTCAACCAAGCATGCATATGCTCTGATCCGTGCGTCACGTGTTGCATCACAAGCTCAGCTCGAATCCCCTCATCTGCTTTAGGTAGCGGCGATAACCCTTGCTGAAACGCACGAAAATACATCATGGTTCCACCAACGAGCAACGGAATCTTCCCTCGCGCGATGACCGCATCACTGA
>CANISA010000088.1 GCA_947470005.1 Legionellaceae bacterium
GAACAGATCTCTTCATATAAATCGCGCCACATTGGATTTAATTCTTCGATTAAATTAAATTGGACATTGATGTTACACATTACAAATAATGTATTTCTTCCACGCGCCGAGGTTGAGTTAACGGCGATTCGGGCTCAAGGCGCTGGCGGTCAGCATGTTAATAAAGTTTCAACTGCGATTCATCTCCGGTTCAATATTGTCCAGTCTTCTTTGCCTGATGCGTTTAAAACAAGATTATTAGATACAAAAGATTATCGTGTGACCTCCGATGGTATTATCGTCATCAAAGCGCAACGGTACAGAAGCCAAGAACAAAATAAGGCAGACGCCCTACATCGCTTGGTTAGGATGATTAAAAAGGTTATTTTCGTGCCTAAAAAGAGAAAAAAGACGAAGCCCTCTAAGCAATCGGTAAAAAGAAGACTGGATAGTAAAACTCATCGAGGCAATTTGAAAGCGTTGCGACAGGCGCCATAATAATTGCATGAGATTGAATGCTTGAGACTGCACGAATACCAACTACCTTAGTTGGCGGAGAGGCAGGGATTCGAACCCTGGGAAGGTTGCCCTTCAACGGTTTTCAAGACCGCCGCATTCGACCGCTCTGCCACCTCTCCGACAGGGCAAAATGGTATCGCAACTCGTTCGTGTTTGCAACGACTTTTTATTCGCAAAAAATGTAGTAGTCGGTATAATGGGGCGCATTCAGATCGGGTATTTATTCACAAGAGGTTGGCACGAGTTATGAGCAGGACAACAACGCACATGAAGCAATTTATCATGATAGGTCTCCTCTTCTCGTTAACCGCATGTAAAAGTTTTTGGAGCAAGGATGATGATGCAGAGGATGATGGTCCATATAAAGGCCAGACTGCAAAACAATTGTTTGTTGACTCCAATGCAGCCTTATCTAAAAAAGATTACACCAGCTCCATCAAGCGGATGGAAGCCTTGGAAACATTGTATCCGTTCAATGATTACGCGGAACAAGCTGAAATTAATTTAATTTATGCTTATTATAAAAAAGAAGACTACCCTTCTGCCGCAGCCACTGCGGAACGGTTTATTCATCTTTATCCGCGAGCGAAACGAGTTGACTACGCTTATTATATGAAAGCGTTGGCTAACTTTCAGCAAGTTCGGGGTGCCATTACCGCGCTGATCCCGATGGATGAATCCTGGCGTGATCCAGGCACCCAATCGCAAGCCTACTCTGATTTTGCAACACTTATCCAAAAATTTCCTGAGAGTCGATACAAAGCGAACGCGCTGCAACGCATGATTTATTTAAGAAATATGTTTGCACAAACAGAACTTAATGTTTCTAAATACTACTATGAGCGCCGAATGTATGTTGCTGCAACAGAACGAGCCAGTTATTTAGTTAAGACCTACCCGCAAGCGCCGAGCGTTAAAGAAGCCTTATCGATTCTTTATCATGGGAATCTAGCCCTAAACTTGAATCAAGCAGCGGACGATGCGCTGAAGGTGTATCAAGCAACGTACCACAGCGCGCCACCGGCAATTGATCTTGATTAGCGTGGTAAGCGGGGCCTTGGTTCCATGACCGTGAGGTGGGTTTGATGCGGAGTAAATGGCTATCGCTCATTGCATTTCGCTGGCTTTTAACACTGATCGCATTGATTGTTATTGCCGACCTGTTTCATAAAAATAGCCACTTGCTTACCCTCTGGCTGGACGCCGCCGGCCCATTCGCTTGGTGTTTGTTTCTCTTATTGTATTGTTTGATGAGTATTTTCTGCCTGTCAAACGTGATCTTAGCATTGGCAGGCGGTGCTTTGTTTGGTCTTGCTGAAGGGACAATATTGAACGTGTTGGGGGCGACGTTAGGTGCTATCTGTGGTTTCTGCCTGAGTCGTTACGTTTTGCCTCATGCATTTGCTGTAGATGAAAAGACTCGAATGGGTCGGTTAATCAAGCAAGTTGATCAACGTGGCTGGAAATCCGTGGCGTTGCTTCGATTAACACCCGCTATGCCCTATAATTTAGTTAACTATGGGCTAGGGATGACGCACATTAAATTGAGTCATTATTTAATGGTTACCGTGATTTGTTTAATCCCAAATAAATTTATTTTGACGTATTGCGGGTATGAGGGGATACGTCTTTTTTCTTGATCGGTATCCCCTTCAATGATATTCGGGTTAAAAGGCCGCTTCTTCAAAGACCGCATGTTTCTCGGTGCTCACGTTAACCTCTTTCTGGCTGTTGTTAAGCTCGAGAGAAAGAGCACTTATCACATCCCGAAGCAGTGTACGCCACTCGCCGGTTAGCAAGATTAGGCTTGCATCATCTTGAGCCGCGCCCTCTTCCAGCTGGCGAACGTCATTAAATTCATCAACCAGGTAATCTAAGCATTTTAAGCGTTTAAACGTGAAATCATGCGTCAAGGTGAATTCAATTCGGTCTTGCCAGATAAGTGAAATTTCGGCGACGGCAAGGCCTTGCGCGAGCAGGGCTAAGACTTCGTCCGCGGGTAATTCATAGCCTTTGCATTGAAATCGTTTTTTCTCATCATTTAAAGCGACCAGCACACAACTCGAAGCGAGCTGAAAAGCAGGTGGAAGCGTTTCTGGATGAGTCATCCATGTGGTTAAGCGTGCGGAGGCGTTCTCGGCGTATGCTAATGGCTCAATGCGAATGTTAGGGGTGGATTTACGTAACAACGACGTTAATTGAGAGGCTTGAGTGGGGCTTGCTGAGTTGATGATCAAGCGGTTGTTTGCGTAGTCGAACAGCGCGGGCAAACGTTTTTGCAAACAAAATGCTTTAGGGAGCAACTGAAATTCAAGCTCTTCGGTTAATTGAGCTCTCTCCGCACGTTTGACGGCATACCCTCGCTGCGTTTCTAGGGCTTCAATTTGCTCGTTTAGTAAGCGATGAACGACACCTCTAGGTAAGAGACGTTCTTCTTTTCCGAGGCAGAGAAGGGATGCTCCAGTGACGTCATGGGTCAGTTGAGAGCCCATGACGGGTTGCCATCCATAGATAAAGCGCGCGTGCGGTGGGCAGGGTTTGAGCTGGTCTTCTGCGAGTAAGTCGTTGAGTGCAGCTGGATTATCTAGTTCGCAGTGATAAATGAGGGCATTATTAAACCACATGATTGATTCCTCGTTTTAAAAAGGAAGCATGGTATCACGAAATTGAAGAAGAATGGCTGTTCCATCGGCGCTGTTTCGGTATACTTGTGCATCCTTTTACTCGGAGTGACCTTGTGACTGAACCTTATATCTTGGTTTTGTATTATTCGCAAAGTGGCTCAGTCAGCGCGCTTGCACAACAGATAGCTCGCGGTGTCGCGCGCGTTGGTGGAATGGAAGCGCGCCTGCGAACGGTGGCTCCTGTGTCGACCACCTGCGAAGCCGTTGAACAAGCTATCCCAGACGAAGGAGCACCTTATGCGTCGCTAGAGGATTTACAGCATTGTGCCGGCCTTGCTTTAGGCAGTCCGACGCGCTTTGGGAATATGGCGTCACCGATGAAATATTTTTTGGATAATACATCTTCGTTGTGGCTTGCCGGTGATTTGGTTGATAAGCCAGCGTGTGTTTTTTCATCGTCTTCATCCATGCATGGAGGGCAAGAGACAACCTTAACCAGCATGATGCTGCCCCTTTTGCATCATGGCATGTTGATGGTTGGAATACCGTATACCAATCCTGTATTGAGCAGCACGACAAGCGGAGGAACTCCCTACGGCGTGACGCACGTCGCGGGGCTGGATAATAAAAGTCTACTGAGCCAAGACGAAATCACGTTGGCCAAACACTTAGGCGAGCGCGTTGCGCGTCTGGCTTTACAGCTGATGGTGAGCAGGGAGGCGCGAACGTGAACGTCATTAGTTTTAATGCTAACGGCATTAGGTCTGCGGGTCGGAAAGGTTTTTATACCTGGCTTCGGAACCAACAGGCTGATTTTGTCTGTATTCAAGAAACAAAGGCTCAGTTTGATCAGTTGAGCCATGATCCGCTGTATTGTCCTGACTATTTTCACTGTGATTATTTTGATGCAGAAAAAAAAGGCTACAGTGGTGTGGCACTTTATGCGCGTCAGAAGCCGTTGTCTGTTGTGAAAGGCCTCGGTTTTGAGACGTGCGACACGGAAGGACGTTATATTCAATTTGACTATCCGAAATTTAGTGTCGCTTCCATTTATTTCCCTTCGGGAACCAGTGGTGACACGCGGCAGGCGGTTAAATATGATTTTCTCGCGCGGATATCGACGCATTTTCAGCAATTGAAAGCCGAAGGCCGCGAACTTATTTTATGTGGTGATTACAACATTGCGCATCAAAAAATAGACCTTAAAAATTGGAGGGGTAATTTGAAAAACTCTGGATTTTTGCCGGATGAACGCGCATGGTTAGATGAATTATTTGGGCCGCTTGGATTTGTTGATGCATTTCGTTTGCGTAATCAGGAGCCTGAACAATACACCTGGTGGTCTAATCGTGGCCAAGCTCGGGCTAATAATGTCGGTTGGCGGATTGATTACCAAGTCATTACGCCAGGAATTGCGGCTTCGGTTGTGGATGCTGCGATTTATCGCGAGATCTTATTTTCTGATCACGCGCCCGTGTTGATTAATTACCAGGGGGATTGGTGTGTTTAAATTAGCTAGTTGGAATGTTAATTCGCTGACTGTGCGATTGGATCAAGTCTTGGCTTGGATGAAAACCTCCCAGACTGATGTGCTTGCTTTGCAGGAGACCAAGTTGGTTGATGAGCGTTTTCCTCGTGCAGTGTTTGAAGAACAGGGATATCATGTCTGTTTTTCAGGACAAAAAACCTATAACGGCGTCGCTATCATTAGCCGCTATCCGCTTGATGATGTCGTCATGGACATACCAGGGTTCTCTGATCCCCAACGACGGGTTATTGCGGCGACTGTGAAAGGTATTCGTCTGATTAATTTGTATGTTCCCAATGGGGCGGCGGTTGGCACGGATAAATATCAGTATAAATTAGCTTGGTTGGCTGCCGTCACTGATTTTATCAAACAACAAATAACACATAACCCTGAATTGGCTGTCGTGGGTGATTTTAATATTGCGCCAGACGATAGAGATGTGCATGACCCTGCGCTATGGGAGGGGGGTATTTTGGTTAGCCCAGACGAGCGTGAGGCCTTTAAGGTGTTGCTTGATGTGGGGTTGGAGGATAGTTTTCGCGTGTTTCCTCAAAACGAAGCGCATTACAGCTGGTGGGATTATCGTGCGGGTGGTTTCCGACGGAATAATGGCTTACGGATTGATTTGGTGTTGCTGAGCCCAGCTCTCCGCGCGCAATGCCTGGAAAGTGATATTGATGTGGAGCCACGCCGGGCCGATCGCCCGTCAGATCATGCACCTGTTTGGGTTGTGCTTCGGTAGTACACAACTGAAATTAATGTTTACCTCGCGAAAGAGGACTTCCTTTTGATTCTGCGTCTGCGTCTGAGTCTGATTCTGAGTCGGTCCTGGCCTCAGGGGTCGTTTTTGAGGTTACACTGTCTGTGTTTATTCGAAGGGTAGCAAGTAATTTTTTTGCATCATTTACAAGGGCTGCCGGTTCTTTTCCAAATCGAGGTAGTGTCGGAAACTCAAGAATAACTTCCTCTTCATCTGACTCGAATTGGTTCGGGGCAAGTGCTATTTCCAGAGGGCTTTTTGAGGTGGTAATGGTCATAACAGCACCTGTTCCATCTGGGATGTTATCAAACGTAATAGCCGATACTTCAGGCTTGATGTATCGGGGCTCGCGTACGCCTGCTTTGACTAAGTCATCACCGTAGACGACATTGGCCATTAACATGCGTAATCCCCGGCCGGCGCCACCAAATAAAGTAGGACTATCAGACTGTTTTTCAGCTTTTTTCTTGCTTCCTGCTTCATCGATATACATCTCCATTTCACTTGGCGTTGCTGTTTTTCTTAAAAAGTCATTTGGAAAACCTCGGCCGGTGTCCTCGAACGTGAGGGTAATGGCATCCGGGTCGGTTTCATCATCAATGGTCATTTTAAGCTCTATCGGGCTGTGGGCTATCGGGCTATAACCGAGTACTGCTTCATCCATGATGTTTTTGACAAGTTCGACAAAGCTGTTTCGCATAAATTCAGCGGCAGGTGCTGTTTTGATTGTTTGAGCCCTGGTTTCGCTTAAACCAAGCGTTGCTTCCTCAATAAACCTCTCCCAGAGGAGGCCCCCGGATAGACCGTTGACGCTATCGGCTAGTGTCGCCCTGATGGTGGTATATTCAAGAGCGACTTGTTTTTCTTGGGTTTGGCTCATGATCCTTTCCCGTTTTTTAGTTTGATAATCCCGATAGGCATCGACATAAGGGCCCATATCCACGGTCACCACGGCTACCCCGGGTTGAATGGGATTTATGCTAATCAGTGAGGGGCCTTCGCTCTTCTCGTTCTCAGGCATGATGAGTTCACTCCGTATACTTTTTATTTAAGTATAGATCAAATTATGCGAACATCAAGCTGCTGACAGCTGTGGACCATCGCTTGACCTTTTTCGTATGCATGTTAAAATCTGCTGCTTGTTGCCTGTCGATTGAGTCAGGTGGTTTTATTCGTGATGAAATTACATTTATAGAGAGTCGTATGATGAAGGCGTCAATCCATCCAACGTATGAAGTGGTCAAGGTAACCTGTAGCTGCGGGAAGGTGTTTGA
>CANISA010000089.1 GCA_947470005.1 Legionellaceae bacterium
GGCGTGATTTGACGATTAATGCCATGGCAAAGGATGATCATGGCGTGTTGGTTGACCCCTACCATGGCATGCGCGATCTCGCGGCCAAACAATTGAGGCATGTGTCACCGGCATTTGTTGAAGATCCTGTCCGTGTGCTTCGTGTGGCGCGTTTTGCGGCACGGTACCATCACTTAGGTTTTACATTGGCAGATGAAACGCGTGAATTAATGTACGCGATGGTTAGACGTCAAGAGTTGGTTCACTTAGTGCCCGAACGTGTGTGGCAAGAATGGCAGGGTGCGCTAACAGAGCGTCACCCGTGGGTTTTCCTGAGTGTCTTGCGTACGTGCGGCGCATTGCGGGTTATTTTGCCTGAGTTGGATGCGATGTTTGGGATTCCGAATCCAGCGCATGCTTGTTTTGACATCGATGCAGGCAAGGGTATGTTTCGGCGGTTAGCGCGTGCAGCGGCGTTGTCGGTTGACCCGGTAATTCGTTTTGCGGCACTGCTGGTTGACCTAGGAAAGGCCCTAACACCCATGAACGATTGGCCGTTTCATCCGGGGTATGAGGCGTGCAGCGAGCGTGTGATTAATGATTTGTGTGGGCGCTTGCGGATCCCAAATGAATACCGAGAGTTGGCTGGTTTGAGTGCACGATTTCAAGTGCAAATTAGACAAGGCGTTCGTTTGGGTGCGTTGTGCATTGTTTCGGTGTTGGAACAAACAGACGCGTTTCGGCGCCCATTGCGATTTGACGCGGTGTTAACCGTGTGTGAAGCGTATGGCCAAGATGATCAATTGCGCATGCAATGGTTACATTTGTTGGATGTGTGTTGTCAGGTGAGCGTAAAAGAATTAGTCGAGCAGTATAAAGGTGAAGCGATAAAAAGGGCGTTGCAGGAGCGTCGAATTGCTTCTGTTGAATTGGAGTTGAACAGGTGGGTCGTGAATGAAGAATAACCAACATTTAATTTGGATTGATTTAGAAATGACGGGGTTGTCTCCAGAGCGTGATCGCATTATTGAGATAGCAACGGTGGTGACGGATGCGCATTTGAATATTTTGGCAGAAGGACCGATGTTAGCGATTCATCAATCAGACGCGTACATTGATGGGATGGACGCATGGAATACGAAACAACATCATGGATCGGGCTTGGTGAAACGGGTGCGTGAAAGTGTGTTGACAGAGTCTGCTGCTGAGCAAGAAACGTTGGCTTTTTTGCGCACGTATTTGGATAAAGGAAAATCACCCATGTGCGGGAATAGCATCTGCCAAGACAGGCGTTTTTTGTGTAATTACATGCCTGAGTTGGCTGATTTTTTTCATTATCGAAACTTGGATGTGAGCACGTTAAAAGAGTTAGCCATGCGTTGGCACCCATCGTTACTCAAGGGTGTTAAAAAAAACTCGAAGCACCTGGCCTTAGAGGATATTAAGGACTCGATCGGTGAATTGGTTTATTATCGTCAGCATTTTATGCAATTACCACCGGATGCGACGGATAAAAAGGGGTAAATAATGATTGATCGTGATGTGCTGGTGTTGCCCGAGGGCGCGAGTAAGCTCTTGTTGCATTCGTGTTGTGCCCCTTGCTCAGGCGAGGTGATGGAAGCATTATTGGCGTCGTCCATTGATTTTTCTATCTTTTTTTATAATCCGAACATCCACCCTATTCAAGAATATGAAATTCGAAAACAAGAAAATATCACGTTTGCAGATAAACATGGCATTCCGTTTATTGATGCGGATTATGATAAAGACAATTGGTTTGTCCGCGTAAAAGGATTGGAGTGGGAGCCGGAACGCGGCAAACGCTGCACGGCGTGTTTTGATATGCGATTCGAGCGGACAGCACTGTATGCGTATGAGTATGGTTTTCCTGTTATCTGTAGTTCGCTAGGCATTTCTCGTTGGAAGGACATGAATCAAATCAACGAGTCGGGTGTCCGGGCGGCAAGTCGCTATGAAGGCATAACGTATTGGACGTATAATTGGCGAAAAGGCGGGGGAGCGGCCCGTATGTATGACATTGCCAAACGCGAAAATTTTTATCAACAAGAGTATTGTGGTTGTGTTTACTCGCTACGTGATACCAATGCGTGGCGTCAACAAAACACGCGTGATCGCATTAAAATTGGCGTAACGTATTATGGTAACGAGCCACCCGTAAGCGAGGTTGAGTCATGAAACTATTGCGGTATGGAAACAAAGGGGAAGAAAAACCGGGTGTTTTGGATGAGCATGGGAACATTCGCGATTTGTTTCACTACCTCACCGATATCGACCCTAAAAGCTTGGCCGATCCGTCGTTGTTGATGCAGTTAAACGCGCTAGATCATCATCACTTGCCTTTAGTTAGCCCGGATGTGCGCATTGGTCCTTGTGTTGGGGCGCCTGGCAAATTAATCTGCGTGGGGTTTAATTCGGCCTTGCACACCGAACAAATGGGCATCAAACCCATTGCAAGGAAAGACATGGTGGTTTTCTTGAAAGCTAGTTCGTCTATCTGTGGCCCGTTTGATCCTATTTTATACACGCGTCACATGAAGAAACTGGATTGGGAAGCTGAACTCGGCGTTGTGATTGGTCGCCAAGGAAAATACATTAAACAAGAAGACGCACGGGGACATATTTTTGGTTACACCTGCATCAATGATTTGTCGGAGCGTTTTTTACAACTTGAAACAGAAGACACGCAATTCACAAAAGGAAAGTGTTTTGATAATGCCGCTCCCATGGGGCCTTACTTGGTTACAAAAGATGAAATTCAAGATGCGTCGAATTTAGACGTTAAGCTCTGGGTTAATGGCATGCTTCGCCAAGATTTTCATACCAGTGATTATCTTCACAACGCAGAAGCAGTCGTAAGTTATCTTAGTCAATATTTTACGCTGTATCCTGGCGATGTGATTTCAATGGGGTCCGCCCCGGGGAATGCCATTTCCTGGGGGGATGATCAATTTTTAATGCCCAATGATAACGTCGTTTTGTTGATTTCAGGATTGGGCGAACAACGGCAGACGGTTATTGTTGAGCCGTGCTAGGCCGGAGGGCTTGGCTTGCCATTCGGTCCGACCTGACATACACGAGGGCCACCCGATACACGCCCTTATAATAATCGATCATTTTTGTGTCTTTTATGATTGAGAGGGGGTGATCGATAGAGCGTAGCGCAGGCCTTCTCGATAGGTAGCGCAAGCGCCTGCCGTGTCGTTTAAATCGTCGAGCAGTTCCCCCAACGCTAGGTAGGCTTCGGGTGTCTTTTTGAGTGCCAGGCTCTTTTTCAGCGTGCGGCTCTTGTCAATCTGGCTTTTTTCTTGTGCGCGGATAGCGCCACGTCTGGCTAACCAGCGGTCCCATCGTTGGGGAAGATGAATCACCCAACTTAAGGATAACAAGAGCGCGTGAAGAATAAAAAAAAGAGCCATAATGGTCACGAGTGCCGTCCACACGGTGACTTCAACGGTCCAGTGGTTGAGAGCCACCAGGACATAGCCAGGCTCGTTGTGTAGCTGTACGCCTAGCCAAACGGAGCCGAGCAAGAGTAAAAAAATCAATGTGGTACGGATCATGGTTCGATTACTCCTGTTTGGGGCGGGGGAGACGACAGGGTGTCCATGACTTGATTCAGTGTGGTGAGGGATTCTTCAGGAATAATTTTTGTTTCTTGCACAGCGATGCTCGCTAAGCGTTGCAGTTGCTTTAGGATGGGCTGCGTGCTGGCATTATTTTTCCCAAAGGCGCGTTGAATGTTGCGAAGCGCTTGTTTGAGTGCAAGCTGATACACGGCTTCATTGCGTTGAAGAATGGCCCATTGTGCTTCTTGCAGGCTCAATCGAATGGTTTCTCGCTGCAAGGCTTTGTACGCGGGCGTCAGCAAAGGTTGCAACGGGTCGGGATGGTAGCGAACAACGAAAAATTGTTTAAGCAAGCGGGTGCATGCGTGAAGGCGTTCTTGCCAGGAAGCAGGGAGGGTCGGCGTTTGGCTTGTTATACTGTTCTCTATCGCGGGTGGGGGGGCTTGTTTGAAGGGGCGTGTGGTGATTTGTTGCTGAAGGGCATCCAATTGGCTGAGCAAGCCAGCCTGATCGAGCGTCGGCGCTGTTTCCTGTGCCGTTATCTCGCGGGCAAGCGCCTGCCTGACCGTGAAGAGTTGAGGGTATTGATGTTGAGCAATGAGGTTATCCGCTTGCTTTAACAAGGCAATTGTCGCCGTTCGGTCCGAGCTCCAATACGCGTTGAGTTGCGCTAACTCAATCGCGTAACGGGCTTTGAGCAAGAGCCAGTGATTAGAGACCTCCGTGGAGGGGGTGATTGCTGATTGCAATCGGGTGTTCAATCCATCGAGCGTCGCACGTAGACTTGTTTCGGTGGTTTGAAGGGTTGTTTGTTCTGCTTGTAATTGGTCTTGTGTTGCTGCTTGACGTTGTTTCAACGCGAGGAGATCAGCGGTGAGCGTGTGGGTTTCATGTTGCGTTTTTATGCGCAATTGCCAGTTGGTATACAGGGTGTAGCTGAGGGAGCTGACGGTTAAAAGGGTCAGCAGCCCCAACCCAATCGGGGTATAGCGTGTGTTTGATTGACTTAATTTATTGGGGACCAGCATGTGTTTATCCTTCATTCATGTATTCCTCGAGTGTCTTCACCAGCGCGTTATAATCACTCTGAATCATGGTTTTTACGCCATAAGCCGCGGCGATGTTTGCCAGGCGTGAGCTCAGCACAAGAAAGGGTTTACTGCACAACCAGCCTCGTGCCGCGGGACCAAATAAAGTAAATAAGTGTTGCATTGCTTGTTGACTGGTAATCAATATCATATCTACCGCGTCATCATGCCACAAGGCATGAATGCGTTTTTTATTAAGGGAAGGGATCATTCGTCGGTACACCTCAGGCGCTAGGACCTGTGCGCCGCGTTTGACTAATGTTTGTTTAACTACGGGGAGGCCACCTTCGCCTTTGACGAGTAAGATCGTTTCGTTTTTAATGTGGTGCAAGGTGTCTAGCGCTAACAGGCACTCACTGTCTGCACGTGTTGGGATATGGTGCGCGATGATTCCTTGAACAGTAAGGGCAAGGGCCGTTCCCTTGCCCATGGCAATGGTGTTGATGCTTGGGGGCCAGGATGTAGGCTTGATGGCATTAAAAAAACAGGACACGGCGTTTGGGCTGATAAAAATAGCGTGCTTGATGGCGGAGAGTGGCGGCATAAGCGCGCACCAGTCAAGCGATGTTGCTTCAATAGCAAGTGTTGGGAACTCAATGGGGATAGCCCCAGCTTCGCGCAATGCCTGAGAGAACGCATGTGCTTGCGCTGCGGGGCGGGTGTTGAGCACACGCAAGCCGATTAATGTATTTTTTTTATTCATAATGGGTCGAAAGATGGAGTAATTGGGCGGCCCCATCCGCTAAGAGGGCATTGGCGCATTGATAAGCGAGTACTGCTGCTTGATGTTGTGGACCTCTTTGCGTATTCATGATGACCGTTCTGCCATCGACGGTAGCTACTTTTGCATCGAGTACGAGGTGGTTCGTTGTATCGACTCGGCAGTAAACCGCGAGTGGTGTGTGACAACTTCCACCCAAACGCGCGTTGACGTCGCGTTCTGTTTGTACACAAAGGGCGGACAAGGGGTCATGCAAGGGAGCAATCCATGCGTTGATCGCCTCATCCTCGTCGCGACACTCAATCCCTAATGCGCCTTGTCCACACGCCGGCAGCATGATCGTTTCATGTAAGATTTCGCTGATGCGTGCATGTAGGTTTAAGCGATGCAAGCCAGCGCTGGCAAGAATGATGGCATCGTATTCCTGTGCATCGAGTTTACCGAGGCGTGTGCCTACATTGCCGCGCAGCGGCTTGATGCGCAAATCGGGACGTGCACTGAGCAATTGTGCCTGGCGTCGAAGGCTAGAGGTGCCTACGGTGGCGCCGGCAGGCAAGGTGCTTAAGTTGCTGTATCGCGTGCTTATTAATGCATCAAAAGGGTTGTCCCTGGCGCAAGTAGCGGTCAATTTGAGCCCTTCAGGGAACGTAATGGGAAGATCTTTCATCGAGTGCACGGCCAAGTCAGCACGACCATCAAGTAAGGCTTCCTCCAGCTCTTTGACGAATAATCCTTTGCCGCCAATGGCAAGAAGTTTGTCTTTTAGAAATTGATCGCCTGACGTCGTCATGGGCAAGAGTTCAATGCATAACGATGGCCAATAGTGAAGCAATTGCGTGCGAACGTGATTCGCTTGCCAGAGTGCTAGGGGACTTTCACGTGTAGCAATACGCAGGGTGTTGAGTGTCATAAAAGAGAATGGGTTCGTGGGGGCGAGTCTCATGATAGCACTATCTGATGCAATGTTGTGTGTGGATTTTTGAGTACTTAGGCGGGGTATTTGATACGGATTGGTTTTTTGAACATTTTTGTAATGAGCCTCATGTTCATGTTGAGGATATTAGGGCCTGTTGACATTTGATCCCTCGCCGGCGACGTGCCGCGGTTTATCCGCGGCATCCAGGAGATGCTGACATAAAAAAAAACTTTAATTCGCACTTCAACCCATTGATAAATAAGATCAAACTCGTAAAATTACGGTTCCTATA
>CANISA010000090.1 GCA_947470005.1 Legionellaceae bacterium
CTGCCATGGAGCAATGCATTCCAAAAAAGACATTAGATACACTAAAAAAACCCGGCTATTTAGGATGTCATCTTTCACATCACTATCAAAACGGGACATGTCTTTATTTCACCTTTGCTTTTTTGTCCGATGCTGATGAAGAGCTTCAGCAATACGACAGGGTCAAAAGCGCTATAACAACTGCGATTGTTGCTCATCAAGGGAGTTTGTCACATCATCACGGCGTTGGCACGGAGCACAGTAAGTGGCTGCAACAAACTGTAGGTCAAGTGGGATTTGATTGGTTGAACAAAATAAAAGAAACCATTGACCCGCATGACAATTTGAATCCTAAGGATTTAACGATCAAGGCGATTGAGCCTTATCATTCAAGTTATACTTGTGACATTAGCTGATAAAATAAAAGCCGTGGTATTGATCACGGGCGCATCAAGTGGCTTAGGTCGGGCTTTGGCGATGGTTTATGCTAAAAAGGGCCATGCACTCATGTTGACGGGTCGCGATTCAGCCGAATTGGAAAAAACGGTGGCGATGGTCAACGATATGGGCGGAACGGTTTATTATTTCGTTCAAGATCTCGCCGCGACGGATGCGGTGGATAATTTAATTGATTTTATCAAAAGACAATCGCTTCGCATCGCCATACTCATTAATAATGCGGGGTTGGGTTCACATACCGAATTTTCTAATTGTCTGGATATTGATTTGAGCCTGTTGCTTACGGTTAATATTCAAGCGCTCGTGCTACTCACGCATCGCATCGTTCCCATGATGGTAGTACAGCAACATGGATTAATCGTGAATATTGCTTCCGTTTATGCATACACTAGCGTTCCAAAACAGGTGGTTTATGCTGCCAGCAAAGCCTTTGTCAAATCATTTTCCCTCGGGCTTGCAATGGATCTTAAGCCATACGGGATTGCAGTCAGTTGTATTTGTCCTGGCTCGACGACTCAGACAAAATTTAGGCAGCGCATGGGGTTTGATCTGGCTAAAAAAGCCTTCTCATCATCAGCCGATGCAGTTGCTGAATTGATTTATGTCTCATTACAAAAGCCACGTTTGATTTACATCCCCTTGTGGTATAACCGGATTTTTGTGCGTTTAATGCACCTATTGCCTCACCGTTGGGTGCCTGATTTGGTCGGGTTTATTATTTATCGTTTAAGGAAAATAAAGGAAACTCATCGTGAGCACATTTAACCAAACCCAATTTATAGTAAATAGTTTGAAGCTGCATCAAGAACAACCTCTAAATTCAAAGGAGCGTTCTCCGGTGCGCTTAAGCCGCAGAGACTCACTTCAGCAAGCTGAGGCACGTTTGTCACAAGCGGGTGTATCAGATGGGATTAAACATCGTTTACTTTCACCAGCAGCCCGTGAAGATTTTCCAGCTTATACTGCAAATATTGAAAATTACATTGGAACGGTAAGTATTCCAGTTGGCATGGCAGGGCCATTATCCATTAAGGGCAGTTATGCGAATGGCGATTATTATATCCCGTTGGCAACAACAGAAGCGGCGCTTGTTGCATCGTATAACCGGGGTTTAAACGTTATAAAGCAAGCGGGTGGTTGTACCTCGATGGTCTTGGATAACGCGGTGCAACGTGCGCCTTGTTTTGCGTTTGATCGTTTGATCGATTCAGCTAAATTTTGCATCTGGATTGATGCGCATTTCTCAGATATTAAAACAATAGCTGAACAGACAACGAATTATGGGAACTTACGACATATTGAGTATTTAACTGAAAGTAATTTCGTTATGTTGGTTTTTCATTTCAGCACGGGGATTGCTGCGGGCCAAAACATGGTAACGCTTGCAACGGATGCGGCTTACCAATACATTCTCAAACATTGTCCGGTGAAACCATGCTTTCACGCACTGGAAGCGAATGCATCCGGTGAAAAAAAGACAACCCTGCGATCCATGATGGGTGTTCGTGGTTACAAGGTCACTGCTGAAATACGCGTGCCTTGTTCGGTGTTTGAGCGAGAGCTACAAATCAGCGTTACGGACTACATGAACTATTATCGATTAACGAGAGATGCGGCTGTAGTCAGTGTTAATTTAAATCCAAATGCTCACTTTGCTAATGCAATTGCTGCAATCTTTATCGCGTGTGGACAAGATGCAGCGTGTATCGCTGAGGCTGCAACCGGTTTTTCAAAGGTCATTCATAACGATTCTAATTATATCTACATCTCAGCAACCCTCTCTAACCTTATCGTGGGCACCATCGGCGGAGGGACCCAGCTCCCACATCAACAGGCATGTCTTGAATTAATGCAATTACATCATCGAGAGAATACGGCAGCCGAATTCGCTGAAATTATCGCAGGCGTTTGCTTGGCAGGTGATATTTCTCTTTCTGCAGCGTTAGCTAAAGGAGATTTCGCTCGGGCGCACCATGTTTTGGCGAGAAAACGAAAAAAACACGTGCTAAAAAAAACACCCGAAATGGCTTAAGTCTATGAAAAATAGACGTTAAAAATGGATTGAGGTTATGACTAAAGATTATGTTCTGAAACGCGCTTTTGAACGATTTTTCTGGCTTGTAGTGAATAAATATTGTCGTTTACAGACGAACAACCCAACACTGCCCAAGGGTCCCTATATCATTTGTAGCAATCACAACAGCCATTTGGATTCTCTAGCCTTAATGTTTGCCCTGAAGCGATCGTTTCAAGATTTTAATATGCTAGCCGCTCAAGATCATTTTCAGTCTAGCTCCAATTCAAAAGCAATGATACCGCGTTTATTGAATCTTATTTATCTGGATCGCGAAGCGCGGCCAATAGAAACCCGTCGGCTGATTAAAGAATGTAAACGTGCGAGCGATCAAAACAAAGTTCTCATCATTTATCCGGAGGGAACACGTTCGATAGATGGAAAATTGCAGCCATTTAAATCGGGAGCGGTCTATCTAGCGTGTAAATTGAATTTACCCATTATTCCCGCAGCCATCTTTGGAACAGGAAAAGCATTACCCAGGAATAGCTGGTTTATTCGTCCGAAGAATATAACCGTGCACTTTGGTGAACAGATTATAATGCCCGATTCAAATTCGGGTTTAGATAACAAAAGTGTTTTGAAAAAAGTAACTCAAGAGCTGGAAATGTCAGTCAATGCATTACTTTCAAAAATAAGCGACGCCTCTTAATGATGACTAAAAAAGTTGGGATCAATTTATGACGTGTATTCGAATTCGTGGCGCTAGAACGCATAATTTGAAGAGTATTGATGTTGATATCCCTCGTAATCAGTTGACCGTGATAACGGGGTTGTCTGGGTCAGGCAAATCGTCGCTCGCGTTTGATACGTTGTATGCGGAAGGGCAGCGTCGTTACGTGGAATCCTTGTCGGCGTATGCTCGCCAATTTTTGTCCATGATGGAAAAGCCGGACCTGGATTCCATTGAAGGCTTATCGCCGGCCATTGCGATTGAGCAGAAAGCGACCTCACATAATCCGCGCTCGACCGTGGGTACCACCACAGAAATTTATGATTATTTACGGTTGCTGTACGCGCGTGTGGGCGAGCCACATTGTCCTGTGCATGGCACACATTTGCATGCACAAACCGTGAGTCAGATGGTGGATCACGTGCTGACGCTGCCTAAGGAGAGTCGAATCATGGTGTTGGCGCCCGTGGTTCGTGACCGAAAAGGTGAGCACGTGCAGGTGTTACAGCAATTACAAGTGCAAGGATATGTACGTGCGCGCATCGATGGGGAGCTGTGTGAGCTTGACGATCCGCCGACCTTGGTGCTTCGTCAAAAACACACCATTGATGTCGTGGTTGACCGCCTGAAAGTGCGTGAGGACATGGCGGTGCGTTTGAGTGAGTCGCTTGAGAATGCGTTACAGTTAGGCGAAGGCTTGGTGATGGTTTCATCCATGGACGGGGCTTTTCCTGAGATTTTGTTTTCTTCGATGTTTGCGTGCCCGCAGTGTGGGTATAGTTTGAGTGAACTCGAGCCGCGTCTTTTTTCATTCAACAATCCCGCCGGCGCTTGTCCCACGTGTGATGGGTTAGGTGTGGAGGCTTCTGTTGATTCAGAGCAATCAGAGGGGCATGCTGATGTTGCGTATCAGGTTTGCCCTGCTTGCGACGGCACGCGGTTGCGGGAAGCCGCACGACATGTCTTTGTGGATGGGAAAGCACTGCCTGAGCTGGTATCTTACCCCATTGAAAAGGCGCATGCTTTTTTTAAGCAGCTGGCACTACCTGGTTACCGTGGAGAAGTAGCATCAAAAATTAATCAGGAAATTGTCGCTCGTCTTGGTTTTTTGGTGAATGTGGGTTTGGATTATTTGTCACTCGATAGGCATACAGGGAGTCTGTCCGGTGGAGAAGCGCAGCGGATACGTCTGGCCAGTCAGATTGGCTCAGGCCTGGTTGGGGTGATGTATGTTCTTGATGAGCCATCCATCGGCTTACACCAGCGAGACAACGCGCGCTTGCTGAAAACGTTGGTGCAGTTGCGCGATCTTGGGAACACCGTGATCGTCGTGGAGCATGACGAAGATGCCATTCGGGCGGCGGATTATGTGTTGGATGTTGGGCCTGGAGCAGGTGTTCATGGCGGTATGATTGTGGCCTGCGGCACGCCTGAAGCGATCATGGCAAATGAAAATTCGCTTACGGGCCGTTATTTGTCAGGGCAGGAATCTATTCCAGTGCCCGCCACGCGCACCTTGTTTGATCCGGACCGAGTCATCCATCTGCAAGGCGTGACATGCAATAACTTAAATGATGTGGATGTGCGGGTGCCGCTTGGGTTGATGACCTGTGTCACGGGGGTGTCCGGCTCAGGAAAATCAAGCCTGATCAATGACACGTTGTATCCCTTGGCGAGTAGTGCCTTGAACCGTGCTCGTTTACGCATGCCGGGCCAGATTCGTGCCGTTACGGGGCTTAACTTGTGTGACAAGGTCATTGACATCGATCAAAGCCCCATTGGGCGCACACCGCGCTCAAATCCGGCAACGTACACGGGGTTATTTACGCCGATCCGCGAGTTATTTTCCAACACGCCTGAAGCGCGTGCACGCGGTTATAAGCCTGGCCGATTTAGCTTTAATGTCCGCGGGGGGCGTTGCGAGGCCTGCCAAGGGGATGGGTTGATCAAAGTCGAAATGCATTTTTTACCTGATATTTATGTGATGTGTGATGTCTGCAAAGGCAAGCGCTACAATCGAGAAACCTTGGATATCCGCTTCAAAGGCAAAAGTATTCATGAGGTGCTGGATATGACGGTGGAGGAGGCGTTTGAGTTTTTCAATGCGATTCCATCGCTTGCGCGTAAACTCAAAACACTCATGGATGTGGGGTTATCTTATATTCGCGTCGGCCAAAGTGCGACGACGCTGTCCGGCGGGGAGGCGCAGCGTATTAAGCTATCGCGAGAGCTTTCCAAGCGTGACACAGGGAGCACGCTGTATATTCTGGATGAGCCAACGACAGGCCTTCATTTTCATGACACGAAACAATTATTATCGGTGTTGTCACGTCTGCGTGATCAAGGGAATACCATTGTCGTGATTGAGCATAATTTGGATGTGATTAAAACCGCCGACTGGATTATTGATCTGGGGCCGGAGGGGGGGAGCAAAGGCGGCCAGATTTTAGCAACCGGTACGCCAGAAATGATAGCGACGTGCACGCACTCGTATACCGGGCAATTTTTGAAGCCTATTTTGGCTGCGACCTCTGTTCAAAAATAGAATATGGCGCGATTGTTAGTGCATTGCACCAATCTTCTTGCGTCTTTGTATGGCTTGGATTTACTATCGCCAATCACGCTAATTAAAATGAGGCATTGCGTTATGCAGACAGGTACGGTTAATCGATTTAATAAAATCAAAGGGTATGGGTTTATCACGGCGGATGAAGGTGACGTCGAGGTATTTGTGCATTTTTCGGAAGTCGAAATCGCGGGTTATAAAGAGTTAAAACCCGATCAACGGATCAGTTACGTACTCAACGAGGGAGAGAAAGGACCGTACGCCACGAAGGTTAATCTTATTTAGTGCGTACGTGTTGATCTAATCCTTGTTGATCGCGATAGTCAAAAATCTCTTTGGCGGTTATCGTGCCATTGATCGCGGTAGGAAATCCAGCGTATCCTGCAATATGCGTCATGATATCGATGATTTCTTGGCGAGTAATGCCGATGTTCAGCGCTGCGTTGATGTGATAGGCCAGCTGAGGTTTGGCATTTCCTTGGGTAGCCAAGATGGTTACGGTTAATAATTGTTTGGTTTTTAAATCAAGCCCAGGCCGACTGTAGAGATCACCAAAAATAAATTCCAGTGCGTAACGCCCTAGATCGGTCGCGACTGCACCTATGCTGTCTAATAACGCCCGATCGGCTCCCTCCATCAATTCATTTATTTTTTTTGAACCTCGCTCGAAACGTTCTGATGACATGGTTGACTCCGTATTCTCATGATTTCAAAGGTTAAAATAAGATCATATATTGC